>SLCP01000125.1 GCA_007125735.1 Coriobacteriia bacterium
GATGGGCGCTCCGTCCCTCGACACGAGCGAACGGATCCTGGCTGCTGCCGCGGAGCTGTTCGCCACGCACGGATACGCTTCCACGACGACTCGCGCGATCGCCGAGACCGCGGGCGTCAACGAGGTCACCGTCTTTCGGCGCTTCGAAAGCAAGGCGGGAGTGCTGCACGCGCTCGCAGAGCGCCTCGCAGTCCGTCAGGCGGGTCGCGCGGCCGCAGCTGCCCCCACCGGGGCGAGTGTGCGCGACACGCTGCTCGAACTGGCGCGAATGGAGATCGCCAGCGCGGTCGAGAACGGCGGGCTGGCGATCCGGCTCGCGTTCGACGCGCGCTCCGTCCCCGAGGTCGGCGAACTCCTCGGCCAGGGGATTCCGGAGAACCTCGAGGGGCTCGCGGAGTACCTCGCCGAGCATCAGGCGACCGGCGCACTGCGCGACGACATCGACCCGCGCGTCATGGCCGAGGCGTTCTTCGGCCTGACGTCGAGCTACGTGATGTACCGGATGGTCATGGGTATCGGCGAGGTGCCTGCCGACATCGAGGCAGACGCAGGAATCGAGCAGCTCTTCGACGTGTTCTGGTCGGGGGCCGCGGCCCGGAAAGGACGCAAGAGATGACGCAGGAGCCGAAGTCGATCAGCAGGCGCAGGTTCGTGGTGTACGGCGGGGCGGTGAGTGCCGCCCTGGTGGTGGGCGGAGGAGGCTACACCGCTGCCAATTGGGCGCCTGCGGAGACAGACGAACTTCTACGCACGACGATGGGAGATGGCATGAGCACGGTTCTGGTGGTCTACGGCACCAAGTCTGGTTGTACTACGGGAATCGCCGAGAAGATCGGCGAGACGCTGGCCGCAGCGGGCGCGACGGCCGATGTTGTCCCTGCCGAGGACTCCCCCGATCCTTCCGCCTACGACGCCGTCATCGTCGGGTCGGGCATCAGGGTGGCGCAGTGGCACGGAGCGGTGAAGGAGTGGTTCCTTGGCAATGCGTCGGCGCTCTCCGCCCGGCCCACTGCGATGTTCACGTGCTGTCTGACGATGGCCACCGAGCCGGAGAAGGCAGAGGAGGTCCGCGCGTACACCGACCCGCTCATCGAGGAGTCCGGCGTCACGCCCGTGGCGCTCGGCCTGTTCGCCGGGTGGAACGAGTCTGCACGTTTCTCGCTTCCCGAGCGGCTCATCTTGCGAGCGCTCAAGGCGCCAAAGGGCGATTTCCGCGACTTCGAGGCGGTCGCGGCGTGGACGAGGGAGACGGCCGAGGCACTCGGCGTGACCTAGCGCACGTGTGATAAGCGCAGGGAACTCTGGTGCGCGAAGGCCCGGCCGCACGAGGCGACCGGGCCTTCTCTGTTACTCGTTGCGCCACTCGGTGAGAGCGGCAGGCAGCTAGTTGATCCAGCTGTCCGCGAGTGCGCGGTTGGCGGGATCGGAGAGCCACTCTTCTACCGCAGCCTCTTCCTGGCCGGCGCCGTACTCGTCGATGACGAGCTGGCTCAGCTCGGCGAGTGCCACGTCGTCCATGCGGAAGTTGCCGATCCACTCAGCGACCTCGGGGAACTCAGCCGAGAAGCCCGGACGGGCGACCGAGCTGATCTCCTCGGCGTCGCCGAGGAGGCCCTGCGGGTCGGCGAGGTCCTTGATCGGGTAGGCGCCGTAGGCCCAGTGCGGGCGCCACAGCGTCACGACGATCGGGTCCTCGTTGCTGGTCGCACGGTCGAGCTCCGCAAGCATGGCGGGGGTCGAACCCTCGATGACCTCGTAGCCATCGAGACCGTATCCGGGAACGACCTCTTCGCGCGTCACACGCATGAGGCCGGAACCCGGCTCGATGCCGATGATGCGGCCGTCGAAGAGGTCCTCGTTGCCGGGCAGGTCCTCGAGGCTGTCGATGTCGACGTACTCGGGCACGGCGATGGTGAGAGCAGCGCCCTCATACCACACGCCGAGTGACTCGAGGCTGTCGCCGTACTGCTCCCAGTAGTCGGAGTGGGTGACCGGCAGCCACACGTCGAGGAAGAGATCGAGGTCGCCTGCAGCGACGCCAGCGAACACCGGCGCTACATCGAGCTGCGTGAGCTCGATGTCGTAGCCTTGCTCTTCGAGCAGCGCTTTCCACAGGAAGGTCACCGCGATGTCCTCGTCCCACGGGATCCATCCGATGTTGATCGTGCCACCGGGGACGGCGTCGACCGGATCTCCGTTCACGGGATCGTCGACGTCATCATCGGCCGCACACCCGCCGAATGCCATCACGCCGAACGCCAGCACGAACGCCAGCGACAGCGCGAGCACGAGGCGGCTCTTGCTCGGTACTACCTGCATGAAGTCCTCCTTCACGATAGACGACACTGCTATCACCCGCGGCTAGCGCGACGTCCGCTTGGACGCCCGCTCACCGAAGGCCGACGTGATCCGGTCCAAGAAGATGGCGAGGATCACGACGCTGAGTCCACCCTCGAACCCGAGCCCGACGTCGAGGCGCGTCACGCCCCGGAACACCATGGCGCCCAGGCCGCCGGCGCCGACGATGCCGGCGATGACGACCATCGAGAGAGCGAGCATGATGACCTGGTTGACGCCTGCCATGATCGTGGGCAGGGCGAGGGGGACCTGGATACGGGTAAGGATGCGGCTCGGGGAGGCGCCAAAGGCTTCACCGGCCTCGACGACCTCCTTGTCGACTTGGCGCAAGCCCAGTTCGGTGAGGCGCACGGCCGGCGGCATCGAGAAGACGATGGTCGCGACGACGCCGGGCACCTTGCCGATCCCGAAGAAGACGATCGCCGGGATGAGGTAGACGAACGACGGCATCGTCTGCATGAAGTCGAGCACCGGCCTCACGAACGTGCTGAAGCCGTTGTTCCGTGCAGCCAGGATGCCGAAGGGCACGCCGATGGCCACAGTGATGAGGCTCGCGACCAGTACGAGCGAAAGTGTCGACATCGCTGCCTCCCACATGCTCATCGAGACGATAAGCGCGAACGAGGCGAGCGTGAACAGGCCGAACTTCCAGGAGCGCACGAGGAGTCCGATGGCGGCGAACGCTACGACCACTACGAGTGCCGGCGGGAAGAGGAGCGCGGCCTCGAGCCAGCCGACGAGCGCCGACATGAAGGCGCTCACTCCGTCGAAGAGCCACGTGAGGTTGTCGGTGAGCCAGTCGACACCCGCATCGACCCAGTCGCCGACAGGCACGCGAGGGAGTCCGTTGAGGTCCATCACTCGCTCACCTCCTCGGCATCAGCCGATTCCGGCGATCCGGGCACGGTGGCAGGCGGGGTGCCGTTCTCGGCGAGGCCGTCGTCAGCTGGCCCGTCGGCGACACCGTTCGGGCTTCCGGTCGCGAGTGCGGCGAGCAGCGTCACGCGCGGTATCACGCCCACGAGCTTGCCATCGTCGACGACGGGTAGCGGCAGCCTGCTCTCGGCCGAGGGCACGAGGAGGTCGGCGAGGAGCGTGTCGGGGGTGACGGTCGGCACCTCCGATGAGGTGATGGGATCGAGGGAGTGCTCGCCGCTGCGTACCGCCTTCATGACGTCGTCGTCGAGCGCGACGCCCACGAGACGGCGGCCGGGGTCCACCACGAAGAGCGCGCTGACCTGCCGCTGCCGCATCGTCCTGAGCGCGGCTTTCGGACCTTCGCGACGCAGGATCGTCGCGATGGGCTCCTCCATCACGGATGAGGCGGTGAGCACGCGCGAACGGTCCACGTCCTGCACGAACGCCTCGACGTAGTCGTTGGCGGGCTCCTGGAGGATCTCCTCGGCCGAGCCTATCTGCACGATGCGCCCGTCCTTCATGACGGCGATACGGTCGCCGAGGTACATCGCCTCGTTGAGGTCGTGGGTGATGAAGACGATCGTCTTCTTGAGGGTTTGCTGCAACTCGACGAGCTGCTCTTGCATCTCGCCTCTGATGAGCGGGTCGAGTGCGCTGAACGCCTCGTCCATGAGGAGGATGTCGGCATCGGTCGAAAGTGCGCGAGCGAGGCCGACGCGCTGCTGCATGCCGCCCGAGAGCTCGCCCGGGTAGGAGTCCTCCCACCCCTTGAGACCGACGAGCTCGAGCGCCTCCATCGCTTTGACGCGACGCTGCTCGGCTGGGAGCTGCGCCACCTCGAGGCCCCACTCGGCGTTCTGCAACACGGTGCGGTGCGGGAAGAGGCCGAAGTGCTGGAAGACCATGCTGATCGTGCTCGTGCGGAGTTCGCGCAACCTGCGAGGAGAGAGCGTCGTGATGTCGGTCCCGCCGATGCGCACCGCGCCGGTGGTGGGCGGGTGGATGAGGTTGAGCGTACGCACGAGCGTCGACTTGCCCGAGCCGGATAGGCCCATGATGACGAATATCTCGCCCTCGGCGACACGGAAGGAGGCGTCGATGACGGCGCACACTGCACCGGTGGCCTCTTCGACCGCGTCGCGCGCGTGGCCTTCGCGCAGCATCTTCAGTGCGGTGTCGGACTTGCGTCCGAACACCTTGTAGACGTTCTCGACCTCTATGGCGTGTGTCATGTCGTTCACGGAGTACCTCCGTGCCGGGGCGGCGCGCAAGATGCGCCTGCGCGTCCGTCACCGCGGATTCGGTTGTATGTCGCGTCTTTCCCTGCGGACGTCGTGCGCATCCGCGGCACGCCTGTCGGCGCGTGACGGCACGGGGTATGCCCCGGCCGAGAATCGAGGCACCTCAAGAAGGAACGACCCGGTGGCCAGCTCTACCTCTCGAGACGCAACTGCACGGCCCGAACGATCCGAACCTGCCTTACAACCCTAGCGGAGTGAGCCGGTGAGCGCAAACGCGGAGACATGGTGCGTCGCTCCTCCGCAGCGCTGACGTGCATCGAACACGGCGGCAGTGAGTCAGGTATCCTGAACGGGAGACCAGCACGTACCCGGGTGCGGACAGGAGCGGCCGATCATGAAGTCACACCGGTTCTCAAGCCCGTTCGAGCGGTGGAGGAGTGGGCTCCTCATCGAGATCGCGGTGTTCGCAGGGGCACTGGTCGTACTCGCGCTCGTGACCGCCTTCGTCACCGTCCTCTTCTAACCTGAAGCCCATGTGGCCGAGACTTCACCTCGAGGACGTCCTCGTCATCACGCACTACGTCGGCGTGCTCCTGATCGGCATCGGGGCGTCGATGGCCGTGCCGCTCGCGGTCGCCGTCACGCTGGGTGAGTGGGGTCCCGCACTCGACTACCTGGCGGGAGCGGGGGTCGCGTGTGCGGCCGGTGCGGCGATGATGCACGCCAAGCCGACGAAGCTTGTCGTCACTCATTCTCAGGCGCTCGCGATCACTGCGCTCAGCTGGGTTGCGGCATCGCTCGCGGCGTCGGTCCCGCTCGCGCTCTCGGGGCACTACATTTCCTTTCTCGACGCCGTTTTCGACGCGCTCTCGGGCCTTACCACGACGGGGCTGACGCTCGTCACCGATCTCGACCACATGGCCCATTCACACAACATGTGGCGTCACCTGACCCAGCTGATCGGCGGCCAGGGCATCGTAGTCGCGGCCCTCTCGCTTGCCGTCGGGTTGCGCAGTGGGGCCTTCTCGCTCTACGTGGCCGAGGGTCGCGACGAGCGGATCCTGCCCAACGTCTTGCACACCGCCCGCTTCATCTGGTTCGTGACGGTCGTCTACATCGGGCTCGGCACGCTCATGCTCCTCGGCGTGAACTCTTACCTCGGCATGGATACGGTGCGGGCGGGACTCCATGCGTTCTGGGCGTCGATCGCCACGTACGACACCGGTGGCTTTGCGCCGCAGTCGATGAACGCGGCGTACTACCACAGCGTGCTCTTCGAAGCCGGCACGATGTTCCTCATGGTCGCAGGGTTCCTGAACTTCAGC
Organism: Coriobacteriia bacterium; assembly: GCA_007125735.1. Taxonomy (GTDB): domain Bacteria; phylum Actinomycetota; class Coriobacteriia; order Anaerosomatales; family SLCP01; genus SLCP01. The sequence goes on from SLCP01000125.1 coordinate 5,843, forward strand.
CTGCACGCCCAGGTCTGGCGAGGAGATCGGGCGGAACTGTGGCGTAGCCTCGAGGTGCGCACGCTCGTGGTGAGCGTCTTCGGTCTGTCGATACTCGCTGCGATCGGGCTTTCTGCGAGCAGGCTGTTCAACACGCCGCTGTCGGTGATCAGGACGGGCATGTACCACGTGGTCTCGGCGCAATCCGCCGGGCACCAGACGTTCTACCCCGAGCAGTGGACGCTCGACGTGAGCACCACGACGTTTTTCGCCGTGATGCTCGCGATGGCGTTCGGCGGTGCGGTCTCTTCGACGGCAGGCGGCATCAAGGCGCTTCGTCTCGGGCTCACGTTGAAGGCCATCGGTCAGGCGGTGCGGTCTGCCGTGTTCCCTCGCTCGGCGGCTGTCGTGACGCGCTACTACCACCTCGGCAAGAAGATCCTTACGCCTGAGATCGCGAGCGCGGTCACGCTCACGTTCGCCCTGTACGTCACCGTCTACGTCGCGGGCGGACTCGTGGGAGCGGCGTACGGATACTACGCGCCCGCGGCGCTGTTCGAGTCGATATCTGCAACCGCGAACTCGGGCCCCTCGACGGGGATCACCGCGCCCGACATGCCCCTCGGGCTCAAGCTCGTCTACATGTTCCAGATGTGGGCAGGTCGTCTCGAGTTCATCGCGGTGCTCGCGATAGTCATGCAGATCGCTGCATCGGCGGCGGCGGTGCTCAAGAAGAAGTGATCATGGCGCAGCGACCACGAGGTCGACCTCGGCGCCCCAGGGGTGCGACGTCGACTGGATCGGCGACTGCTCGACCACGACGGCGTTGGGGTCGGCAGCGTCTCCGCCCACCGTGCCGATGACGTAGCCCGCCTCCTCGAGGGCCGATTCTGCTTCTGCGAGTGGCATGCCCGTGACGCTCGGCACCATCGCGTGCAGACCGTCGCCACCACCGTCACTCGCTCCTTGTGGCGAACATCCGATAGCGAGGGCGAGTGCCGTTGTGCAGACGATGATCGATGCGGCCAGTCTCATCCGAATCACTCCTCGACAGAAACGCCTTCGAGTTCGCACACACGCTGCGTGCTTGCGGCGAGCAGGAAGAGCACGGCGGCCACCACGAGCGGGGAGACGATAACGAGCAGGATGTTCGCCCAGAGCACGGCGCCCTCCCACCCGGCCACAAAGCCGTACGCGACCGTGGCGACAGCTGCGAGCAGCAGGAGCAGCGCCGCGAGACGCTCGTAGAACAATCCGATAACGAATACCAGTACGGCGATGGAGAACGGCAGGAGCGCAACAAACCCTGCCTCGACGACCTCGCTCAGGCTGTAGGTGAGGTTCCCATAGCGCGCCGCGGTCTCCGAGGCGAACAGCATCATCGCCCACACGAGTCCGCCGACGATGACGAACGCGCGTGCGAGCAGGCGTGCGACGTTCATGCGCTCGGTGCTGCAAGTCCTGGCCAACAGGTCCATAGGTCGCCCTCCCGGTCCGAGGCCCCGGATACGGGGCCCGATGCATTCGACAGGTAGTTTCTTCCCCAGCGGTGGTGATTCTGTCGGAGGGTCCCAGGATGCCGAGTCGCAACGGCGTGTGTCGCGCCCCGGCGGTACACTGTCGTCATGGCCACCCTCTACATCGATGCGGATGCATGCCCGGTGAAGCGCGAAGCGCTCGCGATCGCGCGCGCGGCCCGCGTGTCCGTGCTGCTTGTGGGCAACGAGACGCAGAATCTCGAGCGGCATGCCGGGCGCTCGGGGGTCGAGACGCTCCAGGTCGGCACGGGGCGCGACAGTGTCGATTTCGCCATCGTCGAGCTGCTCGAGCCGGGCGATGTGGTGGTGACGCACGACACCGGCCTGGCCGCGATGGCGCTTGGCCGAGGAGCCCACGCAGTAAGCCCCCGCGGACGGCGCTGGCTCTCGGAGACGATCGACATGGAGCTCGCGGTCCGTCACGCGGAGCAGCGGCACCGCAGGGCCGGCGGACGTACGCGCGGTCCTGCGGCGTTCGACGACGATGATCGGGAGCGGTTCGAGATCGTGCTCCGGCGGCTGCTCGACGAGGTCGGTGGCGCCGGCCGCGACGCATAAAGGGGGAGCCGGACGTCACGGTGTGTGTGCGGGTGTTACGTCACCCTTCGACGACGTGACACCACGCGCAGCCCGATGACGGGTGTTCGGGGCTCGGTGTGGGAGTCTCGGGCGTGATACGGGTCGTCGTGGCGCGGAATCCCGCCCAGCCCGCCGCGGTGAAGGCGCCGAGCCCGACCACGATCGCGAGTACGATGGCGACGGCCTTGAGATTCACGCGATCACTCCTCGGAGCATGTGGATGTGGGACGTCATCACGTGACAGGATACCGCGAGCATCGATGTGTAGCGATGCTGTGCCCGAGCGGTAGGGGTGCATGCCGATGGGGTAGTCTGAGTCAGGAAGCGGGACCGAGGGAGGGTTACCATGTATCCGATCGGCGTGCACTCAGAAGTGGGGACTCTGCGCACAGTCCTCGTTCATCGGCCAGGTCGGGCGCTCGAGCGGCTGACACCCGCCAATCGGGAGGACTTCCTCTTCGACGACCTCGTATGGGTCGAGCGCGCTCAGGAGGAGCACGATGCATTCGCCGAGGTGCTCCGCGCCCACGGTGTCGAGGTGCTCTACGTCAAGGAGCTGCTCGCCGAGACGCTCGCCCACTCCGCCGAGGCGCGCGACGGCATCGTTGAGCGTGCAGTCTCCTCCTACACGGTGGGACTCTCGCTCGTCGACGAGCTGCAGAACTACCTAGCTGATCTCGACCCGGCCGACTTGGCCGAGGTCCTCATCGGCGGGTTGCTGCTCTCCGAGATCGAAGGCGCAGACGTCGCAGAGCTCTCACGTCGCTCGCTCGGTGCCGTTCTGGCTGATCACGACACGTTCGTGCTCCCGCCGCTTCCCAACAGTCTGTTCACCCGCGATTCGAGCGCGTGGCTGTACGGTGGTGTCCTGCTGCCACCGC
>SLCP01000004.1 GCA_007125735.1 Coriobacteriia bacterium
ATTCCGCGAGCGTCGCGCCGACGTAGATGGACGCCTCGCGAGCGGCCACCGGCATGTTCGACGTGTTCGCGACAAGCACCGTGCGATCCATGAGCGGGGCACCCGAGCGCGGGTCTTCGAGTTCGGGGAACTCGACGAGGACCTCGGTCATCTCGTTTCCGCGCTCACCGCACCCGACGTAGACGATGATGTCGACATCGGCCCACTTGGCGAGTGATTGCTGCGTGACGGTCTTACCCGTACCGAACCCACCGGGGATGATCGCGTTGCCGCCGAGCGCGATGGGGAAGAACGTGTCGAGGATGCGCATGCCGGTGGTGAACGGATGTGTGGGGTCGAGCTTGCGGACGTACGGCCTCCCCTGGCGGACCGGCCACCACTGCGACATCTTGATCTCGGTGCCGTCCTCGAGCGTGACCACCGGCTCGTCGACGGTGTACGAGCCCGCGGGGACGACCGATGCCACGGTGCCCTTGACAGCGGGAGGCACCATGACCTTATGGATGATGGTCTGCCCCTCCGGGACGGTGCCCACGACATCCCCGCCGGTAAGGCTCTGGCCGACCTCGACCGTGGGCGTGAACTCCCACTCGCGCTCGCGGTCGAGCGCCGAGGCCACGGTGCCGCGCTCGATGAAGTCACCGCTCTGCTCGGCGACGATCGGGAGCGGACGTTGCACGCCATCGTAGATCGAGGAGAGAAGTCCCGGGCCGAGCTCTACGAGCAGGGGCCCTTCCGTGGACTCGACGGGGTCGCCCACCTTCAGGCCGGAGGTGTCCTCGTAGACCTGCAAGGTCGCATGCTCTCCCTCGAGCCGGATGATCTCGCCCATGAGTCCCTCGCGACCGACCCGGACGATGTCGTACATCTTGGCGCCGGTCATGCCCGAAGCCACCGCGACCGGTCCGGTGATCTTGGAGATGGTTCCTGCAATCATCAGCCTCGCCTCAGTGTGATGTCGAACCCGATCGCTCTGCGGATCAGGCGGGCAAGGTATGCCCTATGGTCCTCGCCCATCTCGAGTTGCTCCTTGATAGGCAACGAGATGACTATCGGCCGGTAGATGCTGTCGATCTTGCGCTGAGTGCGCTCGTCTATCGCGGCCATCATCTTCTCGTTGACCGCGATGATGCCGCTCGCTTCGTCGTCGAGGAGCGAATTGAGGTGCTTGCGCGCGAGCTCGTCGGAGTCCGCCACCGTCACGTCGACGCCGGCGAGGCGGAACCCATCTGCGGTATCCGAATCCGTGAGGACGACGAGCTTATACAAGGATCAGCTCCTTCCTCACGCGGTCGATCGGCATGCCGACGGCCTTGCCTTTTACGATGATGCGCAGATTGGTGACCTCGTTCTGCTTGGCCCACAGATACGAGATGGCCACGCCCACCCCGAGCGGATCGCCCTTCGCAAGTCCGAGGATCCTACGCGTGAGCAGGTCCTCGAGCGCCCGCTCGAACACGGCGATCGAGTTCACCTCGAGGTAGAGCATCGCTACGTCGTCGAGGACCCTGCCGTATCTGCTTCCCCTCAGCCTGTCGAGCACCTCGTCGATATCGGACATCTTGACGAGCTCGTCGTAGAGCTCGGCCGTGACGACGGCTCCGCCCTCGAGGAAGAAGCGGGAGGCGTCGATGCTCTCGACGTCCTCCTTCTGGAGGCGGAGTGTCATCACGAGATTGGAGATGTCGACCTGCATCTGCAGGACGTCTCGGGCGATCCTCGTGTTGACGCGTCTGCCTTTGAGGCGGGACGCGGCCCACTCCGCGTAGTAGCGGTCCAGCGCCAACTCCAACTCGGCGAGCTCGCCGCTCTGCAAGAACGCCGCGTGTCCTTCCCGCACCGCTGACGCGAATGGCAGTCCCCAGGTCACGATGGTGTCGACTACCGCCTTGATGTCGGGAAGCGATGCGAGCGCCTCAAGGTCGACCGGTCCGAGCGACGCAACCGGCAGCAGACCGTCGACGAATTCCTCGTGCCCGAGGCCCATCTGCTTGGCCCGCAGCACGGTCTTGATGTTGAAGACGTCCCATCTGCCGAGCAGGGTGGTGACGAGCACCTCCGCCTCGTCGTTGAGAAAGCCAAGCACCTTCTGGAACGTGCGCACCATGTTGTTCTTGAGCGCCGTATCGACGCTGCTCGCGCTCAGTCCAGCGATGAGGGCCTCTTCGAGATCCGGACCGTACTCGGTGTCGGTCAACTCCTGCACGAAACGTTTGATATCGGTCCCCTCGATGAGCGTGTCGAGGAAGTCGCGACGGAGCAAGCGAGAGCGCATCCCGCGGATACGCGCGTTGGAGTACCCGAAATCACCGCCCGCAGGAGCCGATCGTTGTCTCGTCGTTGCGACTTCGGGGCTCATGAGAAGAATATCTCCGCGACCCTGGACTGGATGCCCGCCTCGACCTTAGAGAGCCGGTCCTCGACCGTGTTTCGCCTCATGACGCGTCCCCCATCCATGGCGACCGCGAGGCCTCCATGGCTGGTGAGGCTGGTATCGACCTCTGCCTCGACACCCATGTCGGCAAGGGTCGCCCGCGCGAGCTCCTCGTCAGCGGGGTCGACTAGCACCCTCACGGAGCCGTCGACCCCATCGAGCGCCTCTGCCGCGAGGGTACGGAACACCTCTCGATACTCGGGAGAAGACCGGAGCCCCTCGAACGAGACCGCCGCCCGTTCGAACGCAGCGGCGACCGCCTCCTGCTTCACCTTTGCTACACGCTTCTTCGCTTCCAGGCGTGCCGCGTTGACCTCACGTGCGGAACGGAGGTCGAGCGTCGCGTCCGCGTTCTCCACGCATGCCGAACAGATCCTGGCAGCCTGGTCTGTGGCGTCCGCCTCGATTGCCTCGGCCTGCGCACGGGCCGCGCTGAGTATCTCTTCGCGCTCCCGCTCGGCCTGCTCTTCGAGCGCTCGGAAGATATCTTCAAGAGCCATGGTTCATCGGGGCCTCTCTACGACTTGACGAATACGCCGAGACTACGCCGGAGTGACCGGCATCTGGACGATCAGCAGCGCAGCTACGAAGCCGAGGAGAACGATGAACTCGGGCAGCGCCTGCAACACGATGACCCAGACAGCCGCCTCGGGTCGCTCAGCGAGCGTTCCAGCGCCAGCGGAGCCGATCTTGGCCTGGGCGTAGCCGGCCGCGAGCGCCGACACCGCCATCGCGATACCTGCTCCGATCGCCTTTGCGACGTATGACTGCCACTCGCCTGCCACCTCTTCAGCTGCCAGTGCGACCGCCGGGCTGAGCAGCACCACCAGGAACGTACTTAAGAACACCCACCGCGCGAGCCTCTTGTCGATCATACGATCTCCTCACCTCCGGTCTTCGTGAACGGACTGTACGGCTGCTGTCCCACCTCGTAGAACTTGCCGAGGAACTCGAGCAAGTTGAGACGCAGAGCGTGGATCATCGGGCTGAACGACGCCATGATGATGTGGATCGTATGGAGCGTGACTCCTACGAGTGCTCCCACCACCACGTTGCCCATGGTCGCAACGATCGCGTTGATGGCATCGGCGAAGATGGCGCCTGCGAGCCCGACCGCCATGATTCGGATGTAGCTCGCGATATGCGTGAACGATTCGAGAATCTCGACGCCGCCCATCACGCCTCCACCGCGTATGGCGTAGAAGAAGCCCGCGAGCGCAAGCAGCGCGACGGATCCCTGAGCTATCAGCAGGCCGGTCTCACCAAGCATGTCGGCCGCCGCCTGCTGGAAGAGTGCGGCCAGTGCCAGCAGGGCGATGAGGAACGTGAGGACGCCCGCCTTCTCGTAGAGGTGCTTCTTGTGATGCGTCCTGACAGCGTTGTAGATGCCCACGACAAGGCCGAACAGGATGTGCAAGATGCCCACGCCAAGCGCGAGGAACATGAAGGGCAGGATGAGGTCGACCCGGTGGAATGTCGGGATCACGCCGAAGTACGCGAACTCGTGTGAGGCCACCTCCGGCAGGATGACCGTGCCCTGCAACACGTCGCCGAAGAACTCACCGTAGGCCACCCCGAACACGACGACCATCGTGGCCGCAGGCCCGAGGATCGAGGTCGCGATCTGAACGAGTTCGTTTGCGCGGAACTTGATGCGCATCCACATGATGATGCTCAGCATCACGAGGCCGTACCCAAAGTCTCCGACGATCATCCCGTAGATGAAGGGGAAGAAGATGAAGATCATCCATGTGGGGTCCACCGTGCCGTACCGAGGCACCCCGCGGACACCCGTCAGCTTCTGGAACGGAGCGATGCGAGAGGGGTTCTTCATGCAGACGGGTGTCTCCCCGAACTCCTCCTCGCTGATCTTGATCTGGTTCACGATGACTTCGTCCCCCCACTGGGACGATATTTGTTCGCGGAGCTTCTTCACGTCGGCAGCGGGGAGCCACCCGTTGATCACAAACGCATACGCCGTCCGCCCGAACTTCGGTATCGCCTCGATCTCGGCGATCTTGTCGATCATGACGTCGCGAATCGTCGTGAGCTTCAAGAACCACTGCTTGGAGAGCTCCTCGAGTTCGAGGGATACCCGCTCGATCTCCGCGGGCAGGTGCTTTCTGCGTTCCTTGAGCGTCTCGTAGGCGACATCGAACGGCATGTCCTCGAACGAGCTCGGGAGCCGGATCTGGTTGACGTTCTCCATCGCGAGGAACTTGTGCACCGGATCGGAGTAGGTCTTGTTGAAAACGACGATCGCGGCGGTCGTGTCCTCGTCGACGTCGGTCGAGACGATCTCGCACTGCTTGTGCGTGATCTTGTCGAGTTCCGCCTTGAGGAGCTCGAGGGCCGATTTATAGCGGCGCTCCACGAGCAGGGCGACCGACTCGTACGCGCCGGTGGTGACGATCTGCTTCGCCAGCGGCTGGATCTTCTGGAGAATAGGCTCGTAGCGGGTGAGCAGCGCCATCTCCGACTCGAGATTGGTACGAGTGGCGGCAAGCTCCGCAGTGCGTCCCTCGAGATCGCCGAGGACGCCGGCTACCTCGTCAGCGAGCTCCTGGGGGGACAAGTCGCAGAGGCGCTCGTACTCCGACGTGCGCGACGCCTGGTCGACCGTGATGTGATCGTGTTCGAGCGCCTTGATGATGGAGCGTACCCGTATGAGAAGGTCTTCCATCTGCTCGCGGTCGAGCTGCTGCTCCTCGTAGACCTCCATCCGCTCGAGGGGGACCCTGCCCGACTCGATCTTGGCCGAGAGGTCCTCGATGTGGAGACATCCCTGATCGTGCAACAGGCTCAAGACACCGGTGAAATCGCCTTTCGCTCCGATGATCTCGACCTTTGCCATTGGGACGAGCACTCAGCTCACCTCCTGCCAACGCCGGCACCGACGGTGCGTTACCGGCCTTCGTTCTCCACGACCGTTCCCACCACGAAATCCACGGCGTCGTCCATCCGGTTCGAGATGACTTCCTCGAGATCCGCGATCTCCTTCTCCGTGTCACGCGTGATGCGCGCGACCTCTTCCTCGACTTCGGCGAGGACGACCACTTCGCGCTCGGCGGCGAGCCGCTCCCCCTCGGCCTCGGCCTCTCGCACGATGTCGACGGCCTTGCGACGCGCCTGCGCGACGATCTCCTCGGCCTGCTTCTTGACGGCAAGCGCCTGGCCGGAAAGCTCCATCTCCTTCTCTCGGATGAGGTGGAGGGGCGAGTTCTCGTCGCTCTCGATGGTCTCGGTGTGGAACTGGATCTCTTCGAGTGTCTTCTCGTCCACGTTCTCCTCCGGTCTCGCCTCCGGGATAGCCAGGCAGCGACAAACATCCGCCGGCTTCCTACAAGGGTATTTCTCCATTGAGAAGCGCGAATCCTGCCCCCAAACCTCGGCGCGGGACAAACGGTAGTCTTTGCGAGTATTAGCGGTACACGCGCGGCATGCGCATGCCGAACGCGCATGCCATCTCGTAGTTGATGGTGCCGGCGCGTTCTGCAAGGTCGTCAAGGAGGATCGATTCGGCCCCTTGCGCTCCGACAAGTACCGCTTCGTCCCCCTCGTCGACGGTCACCCCGCGCGGGACCTCGACCATGAACTGGTCCATGCACACGCGACCGACCTGCGCACATCTCGCACCGCCGATGAGTACCTCCATGTTGTTGGAGAGGACGCGGTGCACGCCGTCCGCGTAGCCGAGCGGGAGTGTGGCGATGGTGGTGGGAGCCACAGCGCGCCACGTGAGCCCGTAGCTCACGCCCTCCCCCATCCCGACCTTCTTGACGAACGTGACGCGCGCGATGACCGACATCGCAGGCGCGAGCTCGATCTCGCCGTACGTGTCCCGTGACGGATGCAGGCCGTAGAGCGCGATACCGCACCGCACCATGTCGAAGTGCGCCTCGGGATGCAGGATCGTCGCGGGACTGTTCGCTGCGTGCACGATGCCCGGATCGATGCCCTCGTCACGCATGCGAGCGAGCGCCGAGGTGAACCGCTCGAGCTGCATCTCGAAATCCCAGTCTCCGGGGACATCAGCGGTGGCGAAGTGCGTCATCGTCCCTTCGAGCTGCAGCCCAGGGAAACTGTCTATCGCTGCGGCGAACTCGTGCGCCTCGCCGGCCGGCACGCCGATGCGGTTCATCCCCGTGTCGATCTTGAGGTGATACGGGGTGTCGATCCCGCGGGCCGCGCCCGCGCGGCCGAGCGCTCCAGCGAACGCGCGCGTCGTGACGGCGGGGACCACACCGTGCTCGATGATGAGATCGACCGCGGAGGCGGGAGGCTCGGACAACAACTGGATCGTGGCCGTGATCCCCGCTTCGCGCAACGTGACCGCCTCGTCGACGGTCGCGACACCGAGCCGGTCGGCCCCGGCCGCAAGCGCAGCGCGCGCGACGGGCAGGGCGCCGTGACCGTATCCGTCCGCCTTCACGACGGCCATGAAGAGCGTGCCCGGCTCGGTGCGACCCTTGAGTGCCCGGACGTTGCGCCGCACCGCTTCGAGGTCGACCTCCACGCGCGCCCAGCGCTCGTAGGACATCGGGCGCCTACTCTGCTTCGATGATGAGCGAGCGGACGACGTCGGACTTGCTCACGATGCCCACGAGCTGCTCGCCGTCGAGCACGGGCAGCCGGCTGACGTCGCGATCCACGAGCAGCGTCGCTGCGTCTTCGATGGACGCGTCCGCCTGAACGGTGAGTGGGTCTTCGGTCATCACGTCACGGACGGTCGCGGCCACCGCCTTCTTCAGTTCGCTCTCGAACCGCGCGGTGGCGCCCGGATAGAGGATATAGCCGTCGAGCAGGTGAAGGTACGTGGGAAACTCGAGTTTGACGTCTTGCATGATGAGGTCGCCCTCCGTGACGATGCCGATGAGAGCGTCGTCCTCGAGCACGGGAAGCGCACCGATGCCGCGGTCGATCATGAGGCGAGCCGCCTCGGTCACCGACATCTCGGGCGTCACCGTGACCGGGTCTGCGGTCATGATCTGGCGAACGGTCTGCTCGGCCATCCGTGCTCCCTTCTCCGCCGCCGTGGCACCACTGCCGCGACGTACTCGTACCCGTCGGCACTCCTCGCGCTTACACGGTCTCGTCGAGCTCCCTGATGGCCGGCGGGATGTATGCCGGCACGTCCTCGGCGACCACGGAAAGCGTGGTCAACTCAGCTGCTGCGTGATCGCCCGCCCGTGCGTGGAGGTACGCGCCGAGCGCACCCGCCTCGAACGGCTCGAGTCCTTGTGCGAGCAGAGCGCCGACCATGCCAGCCAGCACGTCGCCGGTGCCGGCCGTCGCAAGGCCGGGGTTGCCGGCCAACGTGACGACCTGGCGGCCTCGCCCGCTCACGACGGTGTGTGCGCCCTTGAGCACACACGCCAGGTGCTCGCCGCTCAACGTCCGTCCGTACGCCAGTCTATCCGATTGGACCGCTGCTGGCGTCACGTCGAGCAGGCGCGCGAGCTCGCCCGGATGGGGCGTGATGACGGTCGGTGCCGTGCGAGACGTGACCACATCGACCGAGTCGATGAGCGCGTTCAGGCCGTCAGCGTCGAGCACGAGCGGCATCTCGAGTGCGCTCACGAGCGCCCTGGCGACGTCTACCGCTCCGTGCGCTACGGTCATACCGGGTCCGAGGACGACCGCGTCGAAGTCCTGGGCGACTTCGAGGATCGCATCGGTCACACCGGCGGCGACGGTTTGCGTCGGATTCTCCGGCAGCCCCATGACGATGGCCGAGGTGAGCTTCGTCTGGAGCACGCCCACCACCGACTCGGGCACGGCGACGGTGACGTAGCCGGCACCCATGCGCTGCGCTCCCATCGCCGTCAGAGCCGCCGCACCCGGGAACGCCCCCGAGCCCGCGATCACGAGCACCCGACCGCGGATGTTCTTGTGTGCATCGGGAGCCGGCGTAGGCAGGAGCGCGCGGTACTCACCGTGGTCCCACACCTCCGGGTTCCCAGGCTCGCCGAGCAGACCCATGGGTATCCCGATGTCGGCGACGACGAGCTCGCCAGCGAATTCGGCGCCGGGGTAGACGATGGCACCGACCTTTGGTGCTGAAAAGGTCACCGTGACATCGGACTGCACGGTGGGCTCGCTGACCGCGCCCGTCGATGCGTCGACGCCGGAGGGCACGTCGGCGGATACCACGAGCGCTTCCGACGCGTTGATCGCGTCGATCCAGGTTCCGTACGGCGGTCGCAGCGGACCGGC
>SLCP01000216.1 GCA_007125735.1 Coriobacteriia bacterium
ACACGAGGTCAGATCCGAGATGGTTCGGACTCGTTTCGCACGAGACCTCTTGGATCGAGAAGAGTTCGCGTGCGAGGTCGATCGTCGCACTCAGCTCGTCGAGCAAGACCGTAGGCGTGCCGCCGCCTATGTAGAGCGACGGGAAGTCGTAGCCCAGTTCGGCCACCATCCGCATCTCGCGTCTCAGGTCGCCGAAGTACTCCCGGGCACGGTCCTCCCGGTAGAGGAAGCGGTTGAACGAGCAGTAGAGGCAGAGGCGTTCGCAGAACGGGACGTGCGCGTAGAGGACGTACTGCCTGTCTGCCGAGGGAGCCGGAAGGTGCGTCATCTCCGTTGGCGACTGCTCGAGGTAGCGGGAGTTGAGGATTCGAAGAGCAGCCGTGATGACGCGTTCTGAGAACACCGTTCGACCTCGCTTTCGTGTACCGCTGTGAGGGAAGGACGCTTACCCTCGGGGAGAAGAGCGAGACCCCGGGACACGCCCGGGGTCTCGTGACGTTCATCTATCTTAACGCAAATCGTGCACTTAGTGGCCCTTTCCTCCGATGACCTTGCCCTCGGCGTCGAACTGAAGGCCTTCCGTCTCCTGCCACTTGAAGATCAGCTTGGACGGATCGGTACCTTCGATGTTCGCCAGGTAGACGTGGATCGCCGTGAACACGATGAATCCCCACATGATGTAGTAGTGGATGATCCTCATGTGCATGGGGCCGCCTACCGCATCGGTGCCGGCGATGAAGAAGCCCCAGTCCATCGTCGGCCCCCAGATGGCGAAGCCGGTATAGGCTGCCGCCAGCGTGAGGGGCACGGTGAACAGATACGCGAGCTTCTGCAAGACGCCGTACTTGGCTCCGATCGGATGCTCCTTCTTCAGGAACAGGTAGTACTTGAGCCACGGCCACATCTGGCCACGGTTGAGCTTCTGCGGCAGCCAGTTCTTGATGTCCGTATCGACCTCACGCGAACCGAGCCTCGTCGCCGACTTGACGGTGAAGGCTCCGATGATGCGTACCGCGAGGTTGATGAGTAGCACGAACATGAAGAAGAAGTGCATGCCGCGCGCGACGCTCATGAGTCCCGGGAGGAACGGGTAGTGGATGTAGAAGCCCGAGATCGTGAGCGCCACGATCGATACGAGGTTGATCCAGTGCGTCATCACGAAGATGAACGGATGGGCCTCACGGTAGTGAGCTGGATGCGCCATCTACCTCACCCCCATCGGCTTCGTGTAGACAGTTGCTTCCTTGCCGGTTTTCGGTTCAAACACGTGAACCGCGCACCCTACTCAAGGATCGAAGCTGCGCGCGACCCGGCAGGCCTCCAGCGGACGCTCGGGATCGATGATCGGAGTGCCGATGAGGGCCTCTTCCATGGGGCCACGGACGCCGTCATCGTCACGCGAGGAACAGTCCCACGTCGACGGTGTGACGACCTGGTACCGGGCGATCTTGCCGCCCTCGACAGTGATGTGGTGACCGAGGGCTCCGCGAGGGGCCTCCCACATGCCGTTGCCCTGGCCCGCATCGACGCTGTGCGGCTGGAAGTAGTTCGAATCGCCTCCGGCGACGGCGGCGATGAGCTCGTTGGTCCACTCGAGCGACCAGTCTGACACGATCTTAGCCTCGAGGTTGCGAGCTGCGACACGGCCGAGCAGCGAGACCAGGATCTCGGGTCGCCCTGCGGCACCGAGGGCCGCAAGAGCGCCGTCGACGAGCTCCTGGACAGGCTGGACGCCACGAAGGTACGCGACGAGCATGCGCGACAGGGGACCGGCCTCCATGGGCGCGCCGTCGTAACGAGGCGCCTTGGTCCAGGAGTAGCGGTCATCCGTGTCGTAATCGGTCCACTCGGCGTCAGCTTCGCCTACCGAGGGATTGAGTCCTGACGGCGAGCTGTACCAGGCACGGCCGACATCCTCGGTCACGTTCGCAGGGTCTGCGTCCGCGACGGTCAGGCCCTCGGCGACCTTTATCACGCCGGAGGGCATGTAGCGGTTGACCCCCTCGAACGACTCGTCGTTGAACACGCCCCACGACAGGAAGTTGCCGTGACCGCCGCCGTACTCGAATGCGCCGGCGTAGAACGGCGCGATCGCGAGAGTGTCGGGGATCATGGTGTTCGTGATCCACTCGTTGAGCTCGAGGAAGCGGAACAGGATGTCGTCGAGCTTCTGCTCGGTTGGAATGAACGTCGTACCGCCAGGCAGCGAGGTCATGAAGTGCGGGAACTTGCCGCCCATGATCGCGACGATCTCGTTGGCACGGGCCTGCATCTCGAGTGCCTCGAGGTAGTGCGCTACTCCGATGAGGTGGAGCTCGGCAGGCATGTCTTCAGCGTACGCGGGGTGGCCGAACCATCCGTTGGTGAAGATGGAGAGCTGGCCGCCGTCGACGAAGGCCTGGAGGCGGTTGGCGACCGCACCGAAGTCCGAGACGCCGGTGCCTGCAGCCTGTGCGAGCGCGTACGTGTCGGCGATGTCGGCCGAGAGGGCCTTGACCGGGTCGACGTAGTCGAGCGCCGCGAGCGTGTAGAACCACAGTATGTGACTGTGGATGTACTGGGCCGCCTCGATGAGGTTGCGTACGATCCGCGCGTTGTTCGGGATCGTGATACCGAGCGCGTCCTCGGTCGCCATCGTTGATGCGTGTCCGTGCGAGATCGGGCACACGCCGCAGATGCGCTGCGAGACGTAGAAGGCATCGGAAGGACGGCGGTCCAGCAGGATCTTCTCCATGCCTCGATACAGGCTGCCGGAGACCCAGGCGTCGGTAACGACGCCGTCTTCGACCTCGACTTCGAACCGAAGGTGACCTTCGATGCGAGTCAAGGGGTCGATCACTCTGCGAGCCACTATTCACCGCCTCCCTTCTTCATCCGCTTGCGGTCACGTTCTTTCATCTCCTCGTAGGGTGCGCCGCCGCTCGTGCGGCCAGTGGCCTTCATGCCGATACCGTGGACGGCGAGGCCGGCAGCGGCGACGCCCGCAACCACGCCAGCGATCGTGCTCGGCTGGGTGTTGCCGATGTTGGGTAGCGGAAGGTCACGATGCCGGTTGAGGAACGGTGCGCCCACATCGACCCAGTCCAGACTTCCGCAGCCGATACACGGAGCACCGGACTCGACACACCAGCTGACCTTGCGGTTCCAGCGGACGATCGGGCAGTTCGTGTACGTCTGGGGACCCTTGCAGCCGACCTTGTAGAGACAGTAGCCCTTCGCCTCTTCCTCGGTACCGAACTCGGTCACGAAGTTGCCGTTCTCGAAGTGGCCACGGCGGGGGCAGTTGTCATGGATGGTCTGACTGAAGATGTACTTGGGCCGGTTGAACCGGTCGAGCTTGTCGAGGATCGCGCCGGTCTCGAGAGATCCGAGAAGCAGCACGTCGACAATGACCGCAACGACCCAGTCTGGGTTCATCGGGCAGGTCGGAAGGTTGATGACCGGGGTGTCGATGCCCTTCTCTTCCAGGTAAGCCTGAACGCCGGTCGCATCGGCCGGGTTCGGATTGGCCATGACGAATCCGCCATCGACCGCACACGAGCCGACCGCCACGATAGCAGCAGCGCCCGGTGCGGCGTGCTCGAGCTCGTAGAGGCCGGTCATGCCACCGACACGAAGAGCGTTGCCCTCGAACCCCTTCATGACTGCGCCCTCATAGATGAGGATGTACTCGCCCTCTCTCTCGAAGACCGCCTCTGCCGCGGCGAGGGCGTCTTCTCCCTGCGCCATGGAAAGCGTGTCCGCGAATTCGAGCGAGAGGATGTCGAGGACGACGGTGGCGATGTCGGGCGTGCCGAGCTGAGCCATCGATTCCGTGCATCCCGTGCATGCGCCACCGTGCAGCCATACGGCTGGTTGGAGCCGTGCTGCCTGATTCACCGCACGCGCGATCTCAGGTACGAAGGACTGTGAGAGTCCAAGTAGCGCGGCTATCGAGCCGCAGTACTTGAGGAAATCCCGACGCGACACGCCTCTCGCAGCGAGAAGATCGTAGATCGCGTCGTGGTCCTCATGTGCCATGCCATACACCTCCTCTTACCGGTAGGGACGTCCCTCTGCGGTGCGAGGCGATCGATCGACACAGAGTCGGACGACCACCCCTACAGCGACTGGCAGCACCCCCTTTCGCCAGACGGCGTAGTGCCGCCTGCCTCCACCGTCGCCGGATGAGTACACCCGGGTCGCGCATCGTCGAGTACGGCCGGTTCGCGGCCGGGGAACGTCAAGGAGGAGGACAAGGTGGGGATGGGGGCGGAGAGGCGACACGTGTGGCAGAAGTTCATACCGTTGGTACGGGCAGTGATGCGCACCAGTGCCTCCACCTTCCCCGTTACAGGCTCACGCCCCCGGAATGGGTAATGATAGCGTGACGTTCCAACCTGCTTGGCACCCTGCGATCGACCGGTATACACGGGCGCTCTGTGAGTATTCTAAGCCTATTGCGCCGATGTGTGCCACAAGCGAGATCGTGAAATGCCGAGCGGTCGGAGCAGTCGTGCTAATATACGCTAAGAAAGTGGGAGTGCCGCAGGAGGTGCGGATCGATGAGCGAAGACGTACGTACTGAAGGACGCGACGATGGCGATGAGCGCGGTTCGCTCGGGGATGCCCCGACGACACAGTCACCAGCGGGTGACGGAGACGCGTTCCGCGAGCGGTGCCAGAACGAGCCCGACACGCTCACTCCACGCGAAACCGCCGATTGCGCGGGCACCGATCTGGCCGAGCTGTACGAGAACGAAGAGGACGGCGGTTCGTAAGGGCTGCCAGGCGCATCTGGCTGACGGAGACGAGATGATTTCCAGCAAGAACAGCATCGGAAACAAGATCGTGATCGATGTTCGCGGGTGCACGCCCGCCCTGCGGAAGGACCTCGTCGTGGGCGTCGTCGACAAACTGCTGCAGCTCGATGCGCCAGACAGCCTCGTCGTCATCTGCGATCACGAGCCGGTTGGGCTTGGTTACGGGATCGATCTGAGGAAAGAGACCCGCGGCAAGTTCGAGTACTTCTACGATCGCCGTATGGACGGTTCGTGGGTCGCCCTCATCAGCCGCAAGGACAGGTAGAGCGCGCAGCGTCCATCCCGCGTGGCGTCACTCGTCCGCGAGGCGGTCGATGAGACGCGCGAGCGAATCCAGGTCTCCTCGGTAGTCAGCGGTCGCCTCATCATCGCTTCCGACGTAGAACGTCTGCATCCCGACGTCGGCGGCCGCTAGGTCGAGCACGCGATCGTCGCCGACCATCATGCAGCGTGCCGGATCGACGCCGAGGGCGGTCGCGGTCTGGCGGAAGTATCCCGGCAGGGGCTTGCACGCCTCCATCGTCTCGTAACTCGTGATCACCTCGAACTCGTCGTGGGCGAACCCTGCCCACGCCATCCGGTGGATGACCGCCGCGCGGGGGAAGATCGGGTTCGTCGCCACAGCCATCCGCAGCCCTGCGGACCGTGCGGCATCGACGGCGGCACGCGCACCCGGCGCCTCCCCGTAGCCGTCGCCAAGAAGCGGGAAGCGCTCGGCGTAGAAGCGATCGAATACGTCCCTGTGATCGGCGAGGTCCACTCCAGTGAGGCGCGCGAACTCTTCCTCGAACACCGCCTGGTTGGTGCGGCCGGCGTGTTCGCGCATCATCGCCCCGGTCGCGGCGTGTACCGCGTGGAGCGCGTCGGACGGGTGTGTCGCCGGGAGCACTTCGGAGAGCGCCTCAGAAAGCGCCGCGAAGTAGCGCTCGATGAACGACGCGAGGTCGATGTCGAGCAGCGTTCCGTCGAGATCGAAGAGGACTCCTCGCACTGCTCTCCATCCGGTCGAGGTGGGCGGAAACATCGACGGCACCGGGCCGAAGAATCGTAGCACGAGTGCGCGCAGCCAGGCGCGAAGCTGTCTTGACGTGGAATACCCCGACGGGTATACTCTGATTGTGTGAAACAATGAGCAAAGTACAAAACGAACACTTCAGGCCATGTGTCCGGGCAGATCGTGAACCTCGGTGGACGGAAGGACGTGTGTCGATGTCAGCGGTGAATGGACGGGTAGCGGGTCAGCTCGAGAAGCTCTTTGGAGATCGGGTCAGAACCGACCGCGTCGAGCGGAAGATGTACTCCTTCGACATCGGGGCGATGCCGCGGCTCGTCAAACCGTTCATGCCGACAGGCTTGGCCGGCGCGGTGGTACGTCCCAAGACCGAGGTGGACGTCGTCGAACTCGTGAGACTCGCACAGCGCGAGGGAGTCCCGGTAGTGCCGCGCGGGTGGGCCACGTCCGGTTACGGCGGGGTACTTCCTGTCGAGGGCGCGATCGTCGCGGACATGTCCGGCATGAACCGGGTGCTCTCGGTCGATCTCAAGGAGTCGACCGTGACCGTGCAAGCCTCGGCGATATGGCAGGAGATCGAGCGCGAGCTGAACAAGGACGGGCTCGCGCTGCGGCTGTATCCCTCCTCCACGCCGTCGTCGGGAGCTGCCGGATGGCTTGCCCAAGGTGGTGCGGGTTTCGGTTCCTACGAGTACGGGACGTTCAAAGAGAACGTCGTCTCCGCACGCGTCGTCCTCCCGAGCGGGGAGATCCGCGAGTTCGTCGGCCAGGAGCTTCAGGACTACGTAGCCGATGCTGAGGGCATCACCGGGATCATCACAGAGCTGACCTTCCGTGTCCGTCCGTTGGAGCCCGAGATCCACCGGGCCTTCGCGTTTGCGGACGCTGCATCGCTCGGTGCGGCGCTTGGTGCCATCTCGGCCGAGCAGGTCCCCGTCTGGTCGATGACGTTCTTGAACCCCGAGTCGGTTCGGCTCAAGAAGCAGCTTCCGCACCGGCACGGCCACCCCTACGAGATGGCCCACCCGCACGTCGCCCCCGAACTCCCCGAGGCCTACATCGCGGTGATCGCGTACCCGGAGTCGCGGTACGCTGCGGTTCACGAGCCGCTCGAGCGCATCGTGCAGGAGAGCGGCGGCACCGACCTCGGTCCCGACGTCGCCGAGCACGAATGGGAGCTGCGCTTCGCGCCGATGCGCCTCAAGCGGATCGGTCCGTCGCTTGTCCCGACCGAAGTCGTCGTTCCTCTCGCCGAGATGCCGGCGGTGCTCGCCGAGATCGACGAGAAGATCGACCAACCCTTCATCCTCGAAGGCATGCACGCGAAGGGTGACGAGGTCGTGCTCCTCGGCTTCATCCCGCACGACGAGCGCTCATTCGCGTTCAACGTAGCGTTCGCGCTGTCGCTCTCGGTCATCAGGATCGCCAAGGCGCACGGGGGCTCGGCGTACTCGACAGGCGTGTACTTCTGCCGCGAGGCCGAGAGCGTGCTCGGACCCGAGAAGGTCACGGCGCTTGCCGCCTACAAAGCCGATGTCGATCCCACGGGGATCATGAACCCCAAGAAGGTCCTCGGCAGAGGACTCGTCGATGTGTTGATGGGAAGCGCAGCGGCGATGGAGCCGCTCGTGAGACCCATCGCGAACGCGGCGAAGCCTCCTGCGCGCTCGGCAGACCTCGCAGAGGTGCGTGGCGTGCCCGGCGAGGTCGGGTTCATGTCGTACGCGTGCGCGCGCTGCGGCTACTGCGTACCCACGTGCGAGCAGTACTCTGGTCGCGGTTGGGAGTCTCACTCGCCGAGGGGCAAGTACGCCTACCTGCGCGAGGTCATGGAAGGCCGCGAGAAGTTCGATCGCAGCGCCGTCGACACGTTCCTCGTATGCACCACGTGCGAGGTGTGCAACACTCGCTGCCAACTCCAGCTGCCCATCGAGCACAACTGGATGGCTATGCGCGGCAAGCTCGTTCACGAGGAGAAGCTCGGTACGTTCCCGCCGTTCGAGATGATGGCTGCGTCCCTGCGGGGCGAGAACGACATCTGGGCAGGCAAGCGCGAGAACCGTGCGAACTGGGTGCCCGACGACATAAAGCCCAAGATCAAGGACGCCGGCGAGATCATGTACTTCGCGGGCTGTACCGCGAGCTACGTGGAGACCGATGTGGCCGAGGCGAGCATCCGTCTGCTCACCGACGCGGGATACGACATCTCGTACATGGGCACGGACGAAGCATGCTGCGGCATACCGATGAAGGTGGCCGGTAAGTGGGACGTGTTCGAGGAGATCTACGAGCACAACGTCGCCGAGGCCAAGAAGCGCGGCGCGAAGACGATCGTCACGTCGTGCCCGGCGTGCGCGCTCGTATGGAAGGAGCTCTACGCGAACCTCGCCTCCGAGCGCGGCGACGAGTACGAACTCGAGGTCAAGCACTACTCGGAGCTGGTGAGCGAGGCGCTCGGTGACGGCCGGCTCGAACTCGAGAATCCTATCGAAGGACGCATCACGTTCCACGACTCGTGCCATGCCGGACGAGCCCAGGGCCTCTACGAGCCGCCGCGCGAGATGCTCAAGGCGATCCCGGGCGTCGACTACGTCGAGATGGAGCACAACCGCGAAGAGGGCTTGTGCTGCGGCTCGGTATTGACGCTCGTAGGCGAGATGCCGGTGGCGCCCGTCCTCGGCAAGCACCGGTTGCAAGAAGCGGTCGATGTCGGCGCGGACACCGTCGTCGCACTCTGCCCGTGCTGTCAGGTCCAGTTGCGCGACAGCAACATCAAGAACGACCTCGGACTGAAGATCGACGACCTGTCGCGCATCGT
>SLCP01000145.1 GCA_007125735.1 Coriobacteriia bacterium
GACAGGCGCTCTTCTACGCCGGGCCGACGCCACCTGCCGCGGGCCGTCCCGCCGGTGCCGTGGGCCCTACCACCGCCTCCCGCATGGATCCCTACACACCGTCGCTGCTCGCCGCCGGTGTCGTCGCCACCATAGGCAAGGGTCCGCGCTCCGCCGAGGTGCGTGCGGCGTGTGTCGAGCACGGCGCCGTCTACTTCGTCGCGGTCGGAGGAGCCGCGGCGCTGTTGGCGACACACGTCGCGAGTGCCGAACCGGTCGCCTACGGCCACCTTGGCACCGAGGCGCTCGTACGCTTCGAACTCGACGGGTTCCCGGCGTTCGTGGGAATCGACTCCCACGGAGCCGACATCTACGACGCTATAGCGCCCGGAGCTCCGCAGAGCGGCGGCCACCGCGGCGTTTCCGAGGAGGAGGACGCGTGATGGTGCGAGGAGTGTTCATCACGATCGAGGGGTGTGAGGGTACCGGAAAGTCGACGCAGGCGCAGCGGCTGGCCGAGGCGCTTCGCGGCGCGGGACTTGCCGTCACCGAGGTGCGCGAGCCGGGCGGTACGCGCGTCGGCGAGGCCGTCCGTGCGATCCTGCTCGACCCGGCGCACGCCGGGCTCGATCATCGGGCCGAGCTGCTCCTCTACGAGGCCAGCCGCGCCCAGTTACTCGCCGAGCAGATCAGGCCGACACTCGCAGCCGGAAACGTCGTCGTCTGCGACCGGTTCGTCGACTCGACGACCGCGTACCAAGGCTACGGCCGCGGCCTGCCGCTCCACGAGGTCACGATGCTCAACGCCTTCGCGACCGGTGGTCGGCTGCCGGACCTCACGGTGGTGCTCGACCTCGACGCCGCCGAGGGCCTCTGCCGCGCGACCGGTCTGGGCGCCGATCGACTCGAGGCCGAGGACGCCGCGTTCCACGACCGGGTTCGCGACGGATTCCTTGCCATCGCGGCCGCGGAGCCGGACCGCGTCGTGGTCGTCGACGCGAACGGCACGCCCGACGAGGTCGCTTCGCGCGTTCTCGACGCCGTCAAGCGCGTGCCCGTCGTCGCGACGGTTGTGGAGTAGCGTGTCGATGGGCGCCCGAACGGTATGGGACGATCTCGTCGGCCAATCGCGCGTGGCCGAGTACCTCTCGGCAGCCGTGCGCCGGGGCGCGATCTCTCACGCATACCTGTTCACCGGTCCTGCGGGCGCGGGCAAGAAGAGCACGGCGCGCGCGTTCGCGTGCGCCATCGTCTGCGCCGATGACGGGTGCGGCACGTGCGCCCAGTGCCGTCGCATCAAGCGCGGCCTCCACCCCGATGTGCGCGACGTCGCCCCCGAGGGGGCGGCCACCTACATGGTCGAGCAGATCCGCGAGATCATCCACGACGTCAACCTCGCGCCCGTAGAAGGGGAGCGCACCATCTACATCCTCGAGGCCGCCGACTCGTTCAACGAGTCAGCGGCGAACGCGTTCCTGAAGACGCTCGAGGAACCGCCCGACCACGTCATCATCGTGCTGCTCGCCACGACGTACGAGGCGGTGCCCCCCACGATCGCCTCGCGCTGTCAGGTCGTGCGCTTCCGCCGCCTGTCGCCGCGCGACGCGACGCGGCTTCTTGCCGAACGTACGGGAGCGAGTGAGGCCGAGGCGACCGCGGCGCTTGCCGCGACGGGGGGCGTGCTTGCGCGCGCCAAGGAGTTCCTCGATTCGGCTCCGCGGCGCCTCGCCCGCGATCACATGCTCTCGACCCTCAAGGACCTCGCCGTCTACGACGAGCACGATGTCCTTCAGGCGGCCCGCCGCCTGCTGGCCGCGGTCAAGGCGCCCCTCGACGAGCTCAAGGCGCTCCAGGCCGAGGAGGTTCGCGAGCGTGCCGAATTCGTCGGCAAGAGCGGCGGAAAGGACCTCGAGACCCGGCACAAGCGTCAGCTCACCGCGCGCGAGCGGGAGGGCGTCACGGAGGTCCTCAACATCGCCGAGAGTTGGCTGAGGGATTGCTTGGTCCTCTCCCAGGGTGTGGGTGACCTCGTCGCGAACCGTGACGCCGTCGACGCCATGGAAGAGGTCGCGGCGGTCATCACGCCGGCAGCTGCGACGCGCGCGCTCGCGGCGGTCAAGCAGGCCAGGCGCCGCATCTCGTATAATGTGAGCCCCCAGCTGGCCATCGAGGCCATGCTCTTCGATATCCGGGAGGTCCTTACGTGCCCACGGTAGTGGGAGTCAAACTCAGGTTCGCACCCAAGGTGCTGCTGTTCGATGCCGCCGGAACGGAGCCGGAGACCGGCGACACCGTGATCGTCGAGACCGAGCGCGGGACCGAGGTCGGCCAGGTGCTCGAAGGCGTCCACGAGGTCGCCGCCTCCGACCTGCCTGCGCCGCTCAAGCCGGTCGTCCGCATCGCCACCGACGATGATCTCGCGCTCGCCGAGGAGCTCGTCGAGAAGGGACGCGAGGCGATGGGCGTCTACCGCGAACTCATCGGCGAGCACAAGCTCGACATGAAGCCGATCGATGTGGAGTTCCTCTTTGGCGGCGAGAAAGTCGTGTTCTACTTCGTGGCCGAGGAACGCGTGGACTTCCGAGAGCTCGTACGTGAGCTCGCTTCGCGTATGCGCACCCGCGTCGACATGCGGCAGGTTGGCGTGCGCGATGAGGCCCGCATGGTGGGCGGTCTTGGGCACTGCGGGCAGCAGCTGTGCTGTGCGCGGTTCTCCGGCGAATTCCAGCCTGTATCGATACGGATGGCCAAAGAACAGGACTTGCCGCTCAACCCCTTGAAAATCAGCGGGCTGTGCGGCAGACTCATGTGCTGTCTGCGCTACGAGTTCGAGGCGTACAAGGAGTTCAAGTCTCGAGCACCCAAGCGCGGTACGCCCGTCGAGACGCCGCTCGGCGACGGTAAGGTCGCCGAGGTGAACACGCCGCGGGAGACCGTGCGCATCAGGCTGACCGAGGGCGGATCGATCTCGGTGCCGCTTGCGGTGATGGAGTGCGAGCGCGGGTGCCCGTGCAAGGTGAGCCGTGAAGCGCTCGAGGAGCTGGGCGATCCGCGGGCGAACAGCATGCTCGCGCGGCTCTCGGCGCCGTCGAAGGTAGCGGCTGCGGTAGCGGCCGAGTCGGCAGCATCCGGCGACGGCGAGCGCGGTGGTGGCGAGAAGCAGGGCAGCTCCCGCGGGAGCAGGCGCTCGAAGCGCCGGCGTGGCAAGGGCCGCGGCGGCGGGAGCGGCGAGCAGAAGGCGCAGGGCGGCGGGGAGCAGCAGAAGGCTTCCTCAGCGCAGGCCGGCGGTGGCCAGAAGGCTGGCTCGTCCGAGGGTGCCGAGCAGAAGGGTGCGGGATCGAGCTCTTCTGGCAGGCGTAGGCGGCGTAGGAGGTCGCCTGGCAAGGACAAGCCTGCCGAGGGCGGCAGCTAGATCTGACAACTGAATGCCGACGTAGCTCAGCTGGTAGAGCAGCGCACTCGTAATGCGCAGGTCAGGGGTTCGAGTCCCCTCGTCGGCTCCACGTATCTGACTGCGGACCGCTGTTGTCTCGCAGATGGGACAGCCCGCCGGGACACACTCGGCGGGCTGTCTTCGCTTACGCCTTGAACGACCCGAGCGCCTGGGTGAGTTGCGTGCTCTCCGTCGCGATGCGGCCGGCGGCCGCTTCGACCTGGCGCGCAGCGCTCGCACCCTC
Source organism: Coriobacteriia bacterium (assembly GCA_007125735.1). Taxonomy (GTDB): domain Bacteria; phylum Actinomycetota; class Coriobacteriia; order Anaerosomatales; family SLCP01; genus SLCP01. The sequence goes on from SLCP01000145.1 coordinate 3,657, forward strand.
GCTCGTAGCCTCGGAAACGTCCTGCATCGCTTTGACGACCTGCTCGGATGCGGCGCGCTGCTCGGAAGTCGCCGTGGCAATCTGCCGGGCAGCTGCGGCTGTCGAGGCCATCTGCCCCACGATGTCGTTGAACGCGTCTTCCGAGCGGCGGGTGTTGACCGCCGCGTCTTCGGACTCGCCGGATTGCGTCTCCGCCGAGCGCACGAGGCCGTCGCTCGCACGTTGGATGGAGCCTACGAGCTCTTCGATACGCGAGGTCGAGACCGAGACGGACTCGGCGAGTGTGCGAATCTCGGCCGCGACCACAGAGAAGCCTCTCCCGGCGTCCCCGGCGCGCGCCGCCTCTATCGCGGCGTTGAGCGCGAGTATCTTCGTCTGCTCGGCGACCTGGTTGATGAGGACGAGGATCTCGCCGATGTCGTAGGCGGCATCGGCGAGCCCCCTGGCCGAGGATTGCGTGGCCTCGGTGCCCTCGGCGAGCCGCTCGATGCTCGTCAGGTTGCGCTCGAGGAGCTCGTGCCCATTGTTCGCGGCAGAGAGCGCGTTCTCGGCGAGTCGCATGACCTCGTCGGCCGCGGATGCCACCGAGCGGTACGACGCGGCCATTTCCTCGAGCGTCGCGGTAGTCTCAGCGACCGCGGATGCCTGACGCTCGGCGGAGTCCGACTGGGTGGCGCTCGAAGCTACGAGCTCGTCTGCGATGGAGCGCATGTCCTCTGCAGAGCCGCGCACCCGCTTGACGATGCGGCGCAGACCGCGCGTCATCGAGGAGAACGCACCGCCGAGTGCGATGATCTCGCGCGAGACGACGTCGGGGACGGTCGCGGTCAGATCTCCCTCGGCCACCGCTGAGGCGGCTTTCGAGAGCTTGGCGAGCTGCGACGAGAACACCCGCGCCACGAGTGCTCCTGCTGCCAGTGCGGCCAGCAGGCCGAGCACGAGCGCCGCGGCGAGACGAAGCACAAAGAGGCGCTCGGCCATCACGTACGGGTCCGCGGGGATCCCCACGAACAGCATTCCGATCGCCTCCCCGCCCGGATCGCGGATGACCTCGTAGGTGGTGAAGGTGTCGCGGCCCACCACGGGAGCGCGCCCCACGTACGTCCGCCCTTCATCGAAGACGGCCTCGCGAACTTGATCGGAGACGACGGTGCCGTACGCGATGTTGCCTTCAGCGTCGGTCACGGTGGTCGAGACGCGGACCTCGTGGTGGAAGATGGTGGCGAACGAGTCCGTGCCCGAGACGATGGCATCGACGAGGTCGGCGGTGTGGGGGATGAGCGATACCGAGACGAGGGCGCCGAGGATCGAGCCGTCACGCGCTGTGACGGGGACGGCGGCGACCATCGCGAGTCGGCCGTGGAGCTGCTCGTGGACGACCGTGCCGCCCTCCGTGGGCACGACCTCGATGGCACTCGCCCCACTGAAGCCGACTGTGACCACCTCGGCGTCGGGCACCACGTCGAACGCCGACGAGGCACGCCCTGAGAGCGCAGCCTGGGTGAGCGGGTCACCGGCGCGCGAGCCGGACACGTCGCCACTGCTCGATGCGACGACTCGGCCGTCCGGTGCCACGGCGAGCAGGTACGCCGACGAGCCGAACTGCGCATGCGCACCGCTCAACCGCTCGGTGAGGGCGGACCCGTCAGTGGTGGCGAGCGACTCGGCGAGGGCGGTGTCCGCTGCGAGGGCCTCGAGCGAGGAGAGCGCAGACGCTTGTTGCCGCGAGACCACGTCGTGCGCGATGCCCATCCGGTCGGCGACGGCACGTTCGGCTTCCGCCGTCATCGAATCGCGAAACGACCAGAATCCGATGGAGCCCGCGACGATCGCTGGGACGAGCGCTACTACGAGAAAGGACAGGGTGAGTCGAACGAAGAGAGAGCTGTCTCGCCACGCCATGAGGACCTCCGTTGCCGGCCGGAGTCATCGGACATATGGTGGTGCGTGGAACATGTATCGGGTGCCATTCCGGGTCTCCTTAGCGCATTCTGACATACGGTATCGGGTATGCCGATAACCGTTCCTACCTGCGAAGAAAATACGAGCGGCCATCCCGCTTGAGCACGCTTGTAACCTGTGTTACATTGTGCGGACTCTGCGCGCCCCCGTTGCCGCGTTTCGCATCCGAGGGGCGTTGTCGTATCCTGGCACGGGCACCACGCAGTGCCGCGAGCACGAGGGGTAGGGCGGGAACCGGCACCATGCCGCACGACTACGTAGTCATAGGGACGTTCGTCCTCGTCGGCATCATCTTCGTGATGATCACGATCAGCGCGTCCAACATCTTGAGCCACCAGAGGCCGTCCGAGGCCAAGGGGCGCATCTACGAGTGCGGAGTGGAACCCATCGGATCGCCGTGGGTGCAGTTCCACATCGGCTACTACGTCTACGCGCTGCTGTTCGTCATCTTCGACATCGAGACCGTCTTCCTCTACCCGTGGGCGGTCGTCTTCTCGCGCATGGGGATCATCGTGCTGCTCGAGATGTTCATCTTCGTGGCGGTCCTGCTCCTCGGCCTGGCGTACGCCTGGAAAGAAGGAGCGCTCAAGTGGCGCTAGACCGCATCACAGGCGAACACTCCGTGGCTTTTGCCAAGAGTGAACAGCTCTTCGACTGGGCACGACGCAACTCTCTGTGGTATCTCGCGTTCGGCATCGCATGCTGTGCGATCGAGGGCCTCATGAGCGCGAGCGGTCCACGGTTCGACTTCGACCGCATGGGCGTGTTCTTCCGCGCCTCACCGCGCCAGGCCGACGTCATGATCGTCGCCGGCACCGTCAACCACAAGATGGCCGAGACCGTACTTCGGCTCTACGAACAGATGCCCGAGCCCAAGTGGGTCGTGGCGATGGGCGCGTGCGCGAGCACGGGCGGCCCGTTCCGCTCCTATCCCAACGTGGTCCTCGGCGTGGACAAGATCGTGCCCGTCGACGTCTACATCCCCGGGTGCCCGCCGCGCCCCGAGTCGGTGCAATACGGATTCATGCAGTTGCAGGAGAAGATCAAGCGACAGGCCGAGGAGCGCAATGCTGCCCGACGCGACCGCGATCGATAAGGCGCTCGCCGCCATAGGCTCCGCTGAGGTCGCCACGACGACGCTCGGCCTGGAGGTGCGTGTCGAAGCCGGCGAGATACTCGCAGCGCTCGAGGCGCTCAAGGGCGGCCAACACGACTTCCCGATGATGGTCGACCTGTTCGGCATCGATACCGGCGAGGCCGTCGACATCGTCTACCACCTGCGTTCGCTCTCGCGCGACGAGGACATCTACGTGAGGTGTGCGCTACCCTACAAAGGCGAGCTGAACTCCGTGTGGAACCTCTACCCGGCCGCGCTCCTGCCCGAGCGCGAGACCGCGGAGCTTTTCGGGCTCACGCTTGCCGGGCACCCCAACCCTAAGCGGCTGCTCACTATCGAGGGCATCGAGCCGCTGTTGCTCAAGTCGGTCCCGATCCGCACGGTCGAGGAGGTGCGGGACCGGTGAGCGAGCTCCACGACACCACGTACGAACCCGGCCTGCTTGCTGAAGGGACGTTCGATCCCGGCGAGAAGCCGGCCGGTATCAAGCGAATCCCACGCGGGGTCGAGCACCTGGCGACCGAGCACCTGGTGGTCAACGTCGGTCCGCAGCACCCCTCGACCCACGGCGTGCTCCGTCTCTTGCTCGAGCTCGACGGCGAGACGGTCGTCAACGCCGAGGTCGTCGTAGGCTATCTGCACCGCGGCATCGAGAAGCTCGGCGAGCACCGCCGCTACCATCAGCTCGGCACGCTCATGGACCGCGGCGATTACATGTCCGGTATCCATGCGGAGCTTGCGGCGGCGATGGCTGTCGAGCAGATGATGGAGACCGAGGTCCCTGCGAAGGCGCAGTGGCTCCGTGTCCTCATGTCGGAGATCAACCGTATCGCGAGCCACATGGTGTGGTTCGGCACGTTCGGGCTCGACTGCGGGGCGATGGGACAGTTCCTCTACGCGATGCGCGATCGTGAGGCGCTCGTCGACGTGCTCGAGGCGGTCACCGGCCAGCGCATGATGTTCAACTACGTCCGCCCCGGGGGCGTGCTCGCCGATCTGACTCCGGAGGCCGACTCGGCCATACGGACGTTCCTGCGCACCATCGACGGATACCTCGACGAGCACGACGCGCTTCTCGGCGGCAACGAGATCCTGCAGATTCGCGTCAAGGGTATCGGCACGCTCGATCGGGAGACCGCGGTTGCGTTCGGGCTGACCGGGGCGAACCTGCGCGGTTCGGGTCTCGGCTACGACGTGCGCCGTGACCGGCCGTACGCGGCGTATCCGGAGCTCGAGTTCGACGTGCCGGTGGGCACGACGGGAGACGCGTGGGACCGCTACACCGTTCGCATGGGCGAGATGCGTCAGGCGGTGCGCATGATCCGCCAGTGCATCGACGGCATGCCCGAAGGCGACGTCATGGCCAAGGTGCCTAAGGTGCTCCGTCCGCCTGCGGGCGAGTCGTACGCATGCGTGGAATCGTCGCGCGGTGAGCTCGGGGTGCATCTCGTGTCCGACGGCAGTGACATGCCGTACCGGTTCCGCTACCGTCCGCCGTCGCTTTACTCGCTGCAAGCGCTCGAAGAGATCCTGCCGGGCCGCATGTTCGCCGACGCGATGATGCTCATCGGCTCGATCGACATCGTGCTCGGGGAGATCGACCGATGAGTGCCGTCCTCGCAGCGATACTCCCCGTGCTCGCCGCCGTTGTGCTCATGCTCGTCAACGGCGTGGTGCTCATCTACATGCTGCGCAAAGTCCTCGGCCACCTGCACCTGCGGTACGGTCCACTGAACGTGGGGCCCAAGGGCATCGTGCAGACGACCGCCGACGTACTCAAACTGCTCTCGAAAGAAGACGTCACTCCCACCGGGGTCGACCGGTGGATGTACCGACTCGCCCCCGCAGTGGTGTTCATCCCGTCGCTGATGGCGTACGCGGCGATCCCGTTCTCCGAGAACCTGCGGATCACTGCGCTCGAGACGGGCCTGCTCTTCACGTTCGCGGTGCTCTCGCTCGTCGCGCTCGGCATCATCATGGCGGGGTGGGGCTCGGCCAACAAGTGGTCGCTCATCGGGTCGATGCGTGCGGCTGCTCAGACGATCGCCTACGAGGTGCCGCTGCTGCTGTCCGTGCTTCCGGTCGTCATGGTCGTAGGCTCGCTCGACTTGGCCGAGATCGTTCAGGCGCAGTCGGGGACGTGGTTCGGCGTGATCCCCAAGTGGTTCGTCTTCGCGCAGTTCCCGGCGTTCCTCATCTTCCTCGTCGCCGCGCTCGCCGAGCTCAACCAGACGCCGTTCGACATGTCGGAGGCCGAGTCCGAGCTCGTGGCAGGGTTCGCCACCGAGTACTCGTCGATGAAGTTCGGCATGCTGTTCTTGGCCGAGTTCTCCAACTCGTTCATCATGTCCGCGATCGCGGTGTCGGTGTTCTTTGGCGGCTGGTCGCTGCCGTGGGTGCCGGACTCGGTCATCGCGCCCATCGCTCCGGTCATCTTCGTACTCAAGACTTACGTGGTCATCTTCTTCCTCATGTGGATCCGGGGCACGTTCCCGCGCGTCCGCATCGATCAGCTCATGACCCTCGGGTGGAAGTGGCTCATCCCGATCTCGCTCGGCTGGATCATGCTCACCGGCCTCGTGCTCAAGCTCGGCGAGCTGGGGGGTGCGAGCTAGATGTGGGGTAAGGGCCTCATCACCGGTCTGTCGATCACCATGCGCAACCTGTTGCGCGGCCCCATCACGCTCAAGTACCCGTTCGAGAAGGCTGAGCTGCCCGAGCGCGCACGCTGGGCGGTCCAGCCCACCTACGACGGGGCAGGCGCGCACAAGTGCACCGCGTGCATGGCGTGCATCCGGGCGTGTCCCGACAACATCCTCGAGCTCGAGGTGACCACGCGCGAGGACAAGAGCAAGCACATCGACCGGTACTCCTACGAGATCGGCGCATGCATGATGTGCGGCCTGTGTGTCGAGGCGTGTCCGTTCGATGCGATCGAGATGGGTCACGACTACGAGCTCGCCGTCTACGGCGCCGACGACCTCGTCGTCGACCTGCTTGCCGACGTCGATGCCGCTGCCGTCAAGCGCGCCAAGCCTGCCGAGAAGCCCGCGGCAGCCGAGAAATCCGCGGCAGCCGATGCGTCCGCCGACAAGCCCGCTGCCGAGGAGAAGGAGGGGACCGATGGCTGAGACCGTCAACGGCATCGCGTTCGCGATCCTCGCCGGCGCGGCGATCCTCGGCGCGGTAGGCATGCTCACCACGCGCAACGTCATCCACGCAGCGTTCTGGCTGCTCGAGTCGATGATCGCGGTCGGCGGCCTCTACCTGCTGCTGCAGGCCGAGTACCTCGCGGTGGTGCACGTGCTCGTCTACGCGGGCGCGGTCTCCGTGCTCATGCTGTTCGTCATCATGCTCACGCTACGCCGTCGCGAGGACTCCGTGCGCCCGGTCGAGGTCTCGGTCGCGGGTGCGGTCATGGCGTTCGTCTTCGGCGGCGTGGTGTTCGCCGCCATCGCTGCCTACGGCGACCGGGTGGCCGAGATGCCCGAGACCGCACCGGACACCGCGGCACTCGGCGAGCTACTGTTCACCCGGTGGGCACTGCCGTTCGAGGTCGCTTCGCTCGTGCTCCTGATCGCGCTCGTCGCGGCCGTGTGGTGGTCGAGGGAGGATAAGCGATGATGCAGGTCGGCCCCTCAGCGTTCATGGCGCTTGCCGCGGTCCTCTTCTCGCTCGGCCTCTACGGAGCGGTCGCGCGCAAGAGCGCGGTCATGGTGCTCATGTCGCTCGAACTCATGGCGGTCGCGGTCAGCCTCAACATGGTGGCGCTCTCGCGGTTCGTCACGCCCACCGAGATGACCGGACAAGTCTTCACCATATTCACGATGGTCGTCTCGGCCGCCGAGATCGGCCTCGGCCTCGCCCTCGTGCTCGCCATATACCGACAGACGCGCTCGATCGAGCTTACGCGCATGGACACGCTGAAGGGGTAGCCGGTGGCCTACGTCGCTCTCATACCGCTCCTCCCGGCGATCGCGTTCGCCGTGCTCACGCCGCTCTCGCGCCAGATGCGCAATCGCGTGCGCTGGATCGGCCTCGTGAGCGTGGGCGGAGCGCTCGCTCTCTCGCTTGCGGCGTTCGCCGCGGTGTGGCCCGGAGGCTCCGAGGAGGCGACCTACCGCGCGTCGCTGCCGATCGCGCAGGTGGGCGGCGTCGACCTCAACCTCGGCATCCTGCTCGACCCGGTCGCCGCCATCATGCTGCTCGTGGTGACCGTGGTCGGGACGTGCGTGCAGGTCTACTCGCTCGGCTATATGCACCGCGACGAGCGGGTGGGTTGGTACTTCGCCGTGCTCTCGCTCTTCACCGCTGCGATGCTCGCGCTCGTCCTCGCCGACAACTTCCTCATGCTCTACATGGCCTGGGAGGTCATGGGCCTCTGCTCGTACCTGCTCATCGGCTTCTGGCACGAGCAAGAGGCGCCGAGGAAGGCGTCGCAGAAGGCGTTCCTCACGACGCGCGTGGGTGACGTCGGGTTCGCCATCGGCCTCGCGCTCATGTACGCGACCGTCGGTTCGTTCGAGTATGACGCCGTATTCGCCGGTGTGGGCCAGTGGGCCCCCGGCGTGGCCACCGCGGTCGCGCTCCTGCTCCTCATCGGCGCGATGGGTAAGTCGGCACAGGTGCCGCTCCATGTGTGGCTGCCCGACGCGATGGCCGGCCCCACGCCCGCCTCGGCCCTCATCCACGCCGCCACGATGGTCGCGGCCGGTGTCTACCTCGTGGCCCGTGCGTTGCCCATCTTCGAGGCGAGCGGGATCGCGCTCACGATCACGATGATCGTGGGCGTGACCACTGCGCTCGTGGGCGGCGTGATAGCCGCGGTCCAACACGACATCAAGAAGGTGCTCGCGTACTCGACGATCAGCCAGCTCGGCTTCATGTTCGTCGCCATCGGAGCGGGCGGGGCGATCGCAGGCATGTTCCACCTCGTGACGCACGCGTTCTTCAAGTCGCTGCTCTTCCTCGGCGCGGGCGTGATCATCCATGCCGCGCACACGCAGGACATGCGCGAGATGGGCGGTCTCTCGAAACACCTTCCGTGGACCACGTGGACGTTCGGCGCCGGTGCCCTTGCGCTCGCAGGCATCGCGCCGTTCTCCGGCTTCTGGTCGAAAGACGAGATCCTCTACGCGCTCTACAAGGGCGAGCACTACGTCGTGCTGGCGCTTGCCGCCGCGGCTGCGTTCGTGACCGCGTTCTACGTGGCGCGGCTCTGGTTCCGTGTGTTCACGGGCCCCGTGCAGACCGACCACCTCAAGGAAGGTCATGCCGAGATGATCGGCCCGATGGTCCTCCTCGCCGGCATCACCGCGACCCTCGGTTTCTCCGCGCCGTTTTTCTCCGAGTTCCTCGGCCATGCGGGACACTGGCCCGATCCGCTCATCGCGGGCGGTTCGACCGCGGTGGCGCTCGGCGGTCTCGCGCTCGGCTACTGGGCGTACGGGCGCCGGACCGTCGTGCTCAACACGCGCTCGCTCAAGGAGCGCGCGGGCTACGCGTACGACGCGCTCGCCAAGAAGCTCTACTTCGACCTGACGTACGAGTACTTCCTCATCAAGCCGTTCATGAGCGTCACCGAGTCGCTCTACCGCTTCGATGTCAAAGCCGTCGACGGTGTGGTGAACGGCGCCGCCAAGGCGTGGAACGGGCTCACCGCCGTTTCTGCCCGCTTCGACCTCGCCGTCGTCGACGGTGCGGTCAACGGGCTCGCCGGATCGGCGCGCGCCGCGGGGCGCACGCTGCGCAAGATACAGGTCGGCCGAGTGCAAACGTACCAGCGATACATCCTCGGAGCGGTCGTGCTCCTCATGGTGTGGATCGTCGTGAAAGGGGCCTAAGGGATGCCACTGCTCACACTCATAGTCTTCCTGCCGCTGGTCGGTGTCGCCGCGATGGCGCTGCTGCCCAAGGACCGTCCCGAGTTGCCGCGCCTCGTCGCACTCGGCGTGGCACTCGCCGACCTCGCGCTCGTCGGCGTGCTCGTGGCCGGCTACGACGTCGGCGGCGGCATGCAGTTCGTCGAGCGTCACGCCTGGGTGCCCGAGGCCGGCATCCAGTACTTCCTCGGCGTGGACGGTATCTCGCTGCCGCTGCTCGCCCTCTCGGCGCTCCTCGTCGTGCTCGCGGTGCTCGCGTCGTGGAACATCTCCGAGCGCCCCGCGTTCTATTTCGCGATGATGCTGCTGCTCGCGGTTGGTATGAACGGCGTGTTCGTGGCATTCGACTTCGTGCTCTTCTACGTGTTCTGGGAGCTCGTGCTCGTCCCGATGTACTTCATGATCGGTATCTGGGGCGGGCCGAGGAGGGAGTACGCCGCGATCAAGTTCTTCCTCTACACGCTGTTCGGCTCCGTCTTCATGCTCGTGGGGATCCTCGCGCTCTACCTGCACCCGCAGGGCGGCACGTTCGACATGATCGCGCTCACGCAGGCCGGTCTCCCCGCGGACTTCCAGTGGTGGGTGTTCGCCGCGTTCTTCCTCGGCTTCGCGGTGAAGGTGCCGATCTTCCCGTTCCACACGTGGCTCCCCGACGCGCACGTCGAGGCCCCCACGGCCGGTTCGGTGTTGCTCGCCGGCATCCTGCTCAAGATGGGCACGTACGGCTTCGTGCGTGTCTCGCTGCCGATCCTGCCCGATGCGGCCGAGACGTGGGCGTGGTTCGTCGCACTCCTCGGCGTCATATCGATCCTCTACGGTGCGGCGGTCGCGTTCGCCCAGACCGACCTGAAGAAGCTCGTTGCGTATTCGAGCGTGTCGCACATGGGCTTCGTCATGCTCGGTATCGCGGCGGGTACGCCTGAGGGGTTGAACGGCGCGGTCGCCATCATGTTCGCCCACGGCGTCATCACCGGCATGCTCTTCCTCCTCGTGGGCATGGTCTACGAGCGCACGCACACCCGCATGATCGCCGAGGTCTCCGGCTTGTCAAAACAGACGCCGGTCGCGGCGGGTATGCTCGCGTTCGCGTCCTTCGCCTCCCTCGGCTTGCCCGGTCTCGCCGGGTTCCCGGGCGAGTTCTTGAGCCTTGTCGGCGCGTGGCGTTCCGAGCTCATCGCGCCCGGCTACGTGATCGCTGCAGCGATCGGCGTGCTGCTTGCCGCCGCCTACATGCTCTGGATGGTGCAGCGCGTGGTCCTCGGCGAATCCAGCGCATCGGTCGCGAAGATACCGGACCTCTCCCGCCTCGAGATAGGCATCCTCGTACCGCTCGTGATCATCACGGTAGGTATGGGCGTGTACTGGTCGAGCCTGCTGCGCTACGTCGACCCCGCGGTCACGACGTTGCTCGCGGGGATGGGGGCGCGCTAGATGCTCTCCGGCTACTGGATATTCGCCCCCGAGGTCATCATCGTCGTAGGCGCGATCATCGCGCTCTTCGGCGACCTCCTGCCGGGGCGTGACCGCACTGCCGCGTACGTCGGGGCCGCTATCGCGGCGCTCGCCGCGGTGCTCGCGGCAACCGGCGGCACCGCCGGGCCGATGATCTTCGGCCAGGTGGAGCCCGATGAGATCGCACGGTTCGCACGTACGGGTATCGCCGCACTCACCGCGGTATGGGCGCTGTGGGTCGCGGGCCGCGGCATGCCCGATGAGCGCCGCCGTGACGCGGTCGCGCTCGCACTCTTCGCCGCAGGCGGCGGCATGCTGCTCACGATGGCAGAAGACCTCATCATCATGTACATCGCGCTCGAGCTCTCCACGATGCCGGCGTACGTGCTCATGGGGTACCGGCGCCGCGACGTCCCGGGCCTCGAGGGCGCACTCAAGTATTTCCTGCTCGCCATGCTCACGAGCATCATCATGCTCTACGGCATGTCGTTCCTCTACGGTATCTCGGGTTCCACCGCGTTCGTCGAGCTCACGCTCGAGGGCAGCGGTATGCTCGGTGTGCTCGGCGTGATGCTCACGCTCGTGGGACTGTTCGCCAAGATGTCGGCCGCGCCGTTCCACTACTGGGCGCCCGACGCCTACGCGGGGGCGCCCGCCGTCTCGGTGGCGTTCGTGTCCACGGTGCCCAAGATCGCGGGCATCGCGGTCATGGCGCGCCTGCTGCACGCTGTCGCCAGTGATGTCGGCGGCCTCGTCACGATCATGGCGGTCGTCGCGGCAGCCTCGATGCTCCTCGGCAACCTCGCCGCGCTGCCCCAGTCCGACCTGCGTCGTCTCATGGCGTACTCGGGCGTGGCGCACACCGGCTACCTCTTCATGGCGCTCGCGCCCGACACCGCCGCAGGCTACGGCGCCGCGGTCTTCTACACCATCGCGTACGCCGTGCCCTCGATGGCGATCATGCTCGTGGCTGCCGAGGAGGGAGCCGGACTCGCCGACGTGGGCAAGCTCGCGGCGCGTCGCCCGCTCGTGGCGTGGTCGATGGTCGTGTGGCTCGTCTCGCTCATCGGTATCCCGCCGCTCGCCGGATTCTTCGGCAAGCTATACGTGTTCGGCTCGGCTCTGAACGCCGGACTGGTGTGGCTCGTGGTGCTCGGTGTGCTCACGAGCGTCGTGTCGGCGGGCTACTACTTCCGGGTCGTGCGCGAGATGTTCTTCGGCGAGGAGCCTGCCGGTGGCGTGTCACTCGAGCGTGCTCCGGCTGCGTCGTTCGCGCTCGCCGTCATGGCGGTCGCGACGGTCGCTATCGGCATCGGCGCATCGCCGCTGCTCGCTGCGCTCGGCGTGGTACTCGGCTGACAGCGGACCTAAGGCTCGTCGCCCGTCGCGTCGCACCCGTGTAACGTGCGTGGAGAAGCCACCCGCCTTCCTGCTTGAGGCTGCGGTGAGGGGTATACTCCGCACGTAGACGTGTTGCGCACGATCCGTGAGGTGTTCCGATGACCGATGAGACAACCGACGGTTACGCCGACCAGCCCGCCAGCGAGCAGGCCGAACAGCCGCCCGTGCCGAGTGACGAAGGCCCGGCCGAGGGTGCCTCGGCCATGTATGTGAGCGGCCCGCTTCCGGTCTGCGACTACACCGGCGACTCCGATGAGCCTTGCGAGGAGCCTGCCGTCGTCAGGCAGTGGTCCGGCGCCGCGGTGTTCGTCGCGGCGTCCGTAGGTGCGGTGGTGGGCGGCGTTCTCGTCGCGGCTGCGCTCGTGTGGACCCTCGGTCTCGTGCCCGGCGTAAGGCCGATCGCGCCGTCTGTGGCGGACAGCGTCCGTCCGAGCGACGTGCGCATCCAGGCCGGCGCCGAGGTCGATGCTGCGGTGGCGGTCTCGGCCAAGGTGACTCCTTCGGTGGTCAACGTGACGGTCCAGCAGACGGTGTTCGACCCCTTTACCGGCGGGACTCGCCAGCGCGAGGTCGGCAACGGGTCGGGAGTCATAGTCCGTGACGATGGTCATGTCGTCACCAACTTCCACGTCATCGAGAACGCCGAGCGCATCATCGTGACCGTAGGTGTGCAGGATCTCGAAGCGAGCATCGTGGGCGTCGACCCTTCGACAGACCTCGCGGTCCTGCGAGTGCCCGGAACGGATCTTCCCGCGATCGACTTCGGTTCCTCGGCAGACCTGTCGGTGGGGCAGTTCGTCGTCGCTGTCGGCAGCCCGTTCGGGCTCGAGAAGACGGTGACCGCCGGGATCATATCGGCGCTGCAGCGCACGCCCGAGGGCGAGATGATGCCGGGCGCCGCACGCTACACGAACCTCATCCAGACCGATGCGGCGATCAATCCCGGTAACTCCGGGGGCGCGCTCGTCGACGCCGAAGGCAACCTCATCGGCATCAACACGCTCATCCAGTCGCCGGCCGGCGCCATCGGCGCGCCACAATCGGCCGGCATCGGATTCGCGATACCCGCCGACTTCGTGCGCAACGTCGTCGACCAGATCATCGAGACCGGCACCGTCATCCATCCGTACATGGGCATCACGACGATGACCGTCGACCAGAACCTCTCGACCCAGTTCGATCTGCCGGTGCGCGCCGGAGCGCTCGTGCAATTCCTCGAGCCCGGCTCGCCGGCCGATCGCGCGGGTCTGCGCCGCGGCGACATCATCGTGAGGATGGCGGACCGTGAGATCGTGCGCGGCGAGGAGGTCGTGGCGATCATCCGCTCGGCGAGCGTGGGCGAGACCATCCCCGTCACGGTGGTGCGCGCGGACACCGAGCGCGACTTTGAGGTGACGCTCGGATCGGACCTGGACCGCCCGTGAGGAAGATCACCGTCGTCGCCGTGGGACGCTTGAAGGAGCGTCACTGGCGCGATGCGGCCGAGGAGTACCTCAAGCGGCTCGCTCCGTACGCGACGGTCGATGTCATCGAGGTCGTCGACCGCGACGTGACGCGCAACGAGGCGCGGGCCCTCGCAGAAGAGGCCGCCGATGTCGTGCGCGCACTCCCCGAAGGCGCTCGCGTGTTCGTGCTCGACGTGGGCGGACGGGAGCGCACCTCCGAGGAGTTCGCGGCGCACCTTGCCGAACGCGCGCTCGACGGGGACAGCCACGCGGTTTTCGTGATCGGCGGCGCAGCGGGTCTGGCCGAGGAGGTCGTCGGCCGCGCGCATGAGCGTCTCTCCCTCGGCCGGATGACGCTCCCGCACCAACTCGCGCGCGTCGTGCTCCTCGAGCAACTCTACCGTGCGTTCCGCATCCAGAGAGGCGAGCCGTACCACCGGTGAGGGTCGTACTCTCGACTCCGCCGCGCGTGGCGTTCGGGTAGAATGCCCACAGGGACCTGTTGACGGAGCGAAGGGACGCGTGATGGAAGAGCGACGCGGAGGAGAGCGAGTCCAGGTCGTACGGAGGGGGAGGCGCTCGTCTCCTGGTGTAGCGCTGTCGCGCATCGCCTACGCCATCGTGAGCATCATCATCGTGATCCTCGTGTTCCGCTTCATGCTCCTGTTGCTCGGCGCGAATCCTGAGGCCGGGTTCGTGGAGTTCGTATACGCGATCTCCGCACCCCTCATCGCCCCCTTCGAGGCGGTGTTCCCCTCCACGCAGATGGATCGGGCGTACTTCGAGTGGAACTCGCTGCTCGCCATCGCCGTCTACGCGGTCATCGCCTGGGGCGTGAGTTCTCTCCTCATCTGGGCGCTGCGCAGCTCGAGCACCGAGGTCGTGGAGACGGTGAGCGAGAACGGTTCGACGACCGACAGGCAGACCGGCCAGCAGTAGGAGCGTATCGTGGGACTACTGAGCTGGATCATCGTGGGGCTCCTCGCGGGGTTGCTAGGTCAGGCGATCGCCGGTGGCGGCGAGCGTGCCGGGTGCATCGTCACCGTGCTGCTCGGCATCGTGGGTGCGTTCGTCGGCGGTTTCGTCATGAGCCTTCTCGGGTTCGGCACCGTGGACGGCCTCAATCTGTGGTCGATCCTCGTGGCCACACTCGGTGCCGTGATCGTGATCGCGATCGCGCGAGCATTCCGGTGAGCAGACGATAGGAGCGCACCTGCTGGTGCGTTCTTGGTCGCGCTTGCACACGGTTCCTGAGCGGTGCTACACTGCCGCCTACCAATCGGATACGCGCCGATGACGGGGAGTAGTACTCCGGTCAGCACAGTGTAGAGAGTCGGGGATGGTGGAAACCCGACCTGGGCGACTGGCAGGAATGGACCTCTGAGGCACTGGAGCAACGGCTCGCGCGCGAGCCTACTAGTTCCGGCGGACCCCCACCGATACAAGGGGCCGGGTATTCGGACGGAGCGCCACTGCGAACGCGGCGCGGTCGTCCACGTACTGTCAGGATGAGTGGCTCCGTGCACGTGGCGGAGCAACAAGGGTGGCACCGCGAGATGACCTCTCGTCCCTTGGGGATGAGGGGTCTTTGTGTTCTCTCGGCCGGTGGCCCCGCATTCCCAGGTGATAGGTGCCAAGAAGGAGTGCAGGGCATGGTCGTGCCGAGTAGAGATGAGTTCGTCAGGCTTGCCGAGGACCACGACGTGGTCCCGGTCGCGCGCGAGGTCTACGCCGACCTCGCCACGCCGATCAGCGCGTTCATGGCGCTCGCCGAGGGGGCCGAGCACGCCTTCCTTCTCGAGAGCGTCGTTGGTGGAGAGCGCCTCGGGCGCTACAGCTTCCTGGGCGTGGGCGACCGTGAGGTCGTGAGTGCGCGCGGTAGCGAGGTCGTCATCGAGAACGGTGGCGTGAGCGGCGAGCATGCCGACGACCCGTTGCGGGTCGTCGCGCGGCGGCTCGATGCCGGGCGTGTGGCCCGCGTGCCGGGGCTGCCGCTCTTCGTGGGCGGCGCGGTCGGCTACGTCGGCTACGAGGCCGCGACTGCTTTCGAGAGGGTCCCGCGGCACGCGACCGACGACCTCGGCGTGCCCGACCTCGTCTTCATGATGGCCGACATCGTCGTGGCGTTCGACCACGCGCGCCGCGTCATGCAGGTGATCGCGCCGGTTCGCCCCGGCGGTGCGCCCGAGGCGGCGTACGACCGTGCGCTCGGTCGCATCGACGGGTACCTCAAGCGCATCGACGAAGGCCCGCGCGGTGCGGAACTCGGTAACGTGGGCGTGACCGCCGAGGTGCCGCTCACGGAACACACGACGCGCGACGAGTTCCTCGGCCAGGTGGAACGCGCCAAGGAACACATCGCGGCAGGCGACATCTTCCAGGTCGTACTCTCGCAGCGCTTCAGCGCGCCATACGACGGTGACGGCATCGATCTCTACCGCGTGCTGCGCGCGGTGAATCCGAGCCCCTACATGTTCTACGTCCGCACGCGCGACGTGACGCTCGTGGGATCGAGCCCCGAACCGCTCGTGCGCGTCGAGGACGACACCGTGCTCACGCGCCCGCTCGCCGGTACGCGCCCGCGCGGGGCCGATTTGGCCGAGGACGGCCGGCTACGCGCCGACCTGCTCGCCGACGAGAAGGAGCGCGCCGAGCATGTCATGCTCGTCGACCTGGGCCGCAACGATCTGGGCCGTGTGAGCGTGCCCGGCACGGTGCGCGTCGACGAGCTGATGGAGGTCGAGTACTACAGCCACGTCATGCACATCGTGAGCAACGTGACCGGCGAGCTCACACCGGGCAAGGACGCCGTCGATGCGCTCGAGGCGACGTTCCCGGCAGGCACCGTCTCGGGTGCCCCCAAGGTTCGTGCGATGGAGATCATCGCCGACCTCGAGCCGGCGGCCCGCGGGCCGTACGCGGGGACGGTCGGGTACTTCGGCCTCGATGGTGCGATGGACATGTGCATCACGATACGGACGTTCGTGCTTGCCGGCGGCCGTGCCTACCTTCAGTCGGGCGCCGGCATCGTCGCCGACTCCGACCCCGAGCGCGAGTACGACGAGTGCCTGCACAAGGCGCGCGCGCTGCACAAGGCGCTCGAGCTCGCCGCCGGCATGCGTGCAGGCGACGGCGCGGGCGCCGCCCCCAGAGGCGACGGCGCGGACACTCCGCTCACGGTCCTCGCCGGGGGCCCTGACGCCTCCGGCGTCTCCCCGGCTGCGGAGTGTTCGCTGCGGTCCACCCCGTCGACTCGCGAGGACGGGGGTCGCTCATGATACTCGTTATCGACAACTACGACTCCTTCACATACAACCTCGTGCAGCTCCTCGCGGCGCTGGGCGCTGAGGTGGAGGTCAGGCGCAACGACGAGATCACGGCTGCCGAGGCGCTTGCGCTCGGCCCCGCAGGCATCGTCATCTCGCCCGGTCCGGGCACGCCCGACGACGCCGGCGTCTCGCGGGACGTGATCCGAGCCGCTGCCGAGGCGAGCGTGCCGCTCCTCGGCGTGTGCCTCGGCCACCAGTGCATCGCCGACGTCTACGGTGGCGAGATCTGCCGCGCGCCGGTACCCGTGCACGGCAAGACCGACGAGGTGCACCACGAGGGCGCCGACCTCTTCGCCGGAGTCCCGACCCCGTTCACCGCCACCCGCTACCACTCGCTGTGCGTGGAGACCGGAAGCGTCCCGCCCGAACTCGCCGTCCAGGCCCGCACCCCGGATGGCGTGGTGATGGCGCTCCGCCACCGGGAGCTGCCGCTGTACGGCGTGCAGTTCCACCCGGAGAGCGTGCTCACGCCCGAGGGTGCGAAGCTGCTCGCGAACTTCCTTTCGGTCGCGGGCGAAGTCGCCCCGGTCGAGGCGGCGGCACCGGAGCAGGCGACGGCAGCGGCAGCCGCGATAGCGAGCGCTCCCTCGGCAGGAGCGGTGCGCGCGATCGCCTCGGCGATCGGTACGGTGAGTCGCGGCGAGTCGCTTTCCGAGGAGGAGGCGGCCGAGGTCATGGGTGCCATCATGGACGGCGAGGTTACCGACGCGCAGATCAGTGCGCTCGTCGTGGGGATGCGCATGAAGGGCGAGACCGCCGACGAGATCGTAGGCTTCGCGCGCGCGATGCGCGAGCGGGCGACGCCCGTGGTACCCAACGTCGAGCGCTACGTCGACACGTGCGGCACCGGCGGCGACGGCCTTTCGACCTTCAACATCTCCACCACGACCGCCTTCGTCGTGGCCGGTGCCGGAGTCGCCGTCGCCAAGCACGGCAACCGGGCGGTATCGAGTGCCGCCGGCTCGGCCGACGTGCTCGAGGCGCTCGGCGTCGACGTCACGCTCGGTCCCGCGCAGATGGCGCGCTGCGTGGAGGAGTGCGGGGTGGGCTTCCTGTTCGCACCGTCGCTCCATGCGAGCATGCGCCACGCCGCAGGTCCACGGCGCGAGATCGGCATCCGGACCGTCTTCAACGTGCTCGGCCCGCTCACCAACCCGGCAGGCGCGCGTCGCCAGCTCCTCGGCGTGTACGATGCGGCGCTCGCGCCCGTCATGGCCGAGGTCGCCGGTCGCCTCGGGGCCGAGCGGGTCCTCGTCGTGCACGGCCATCCGGGACTTGACGAGGTCTCGGCGAGCGGACCGTCCACCGTCGCCGAGTACGACGCGGAGGCCGGCGGCGTCCGGACGTACGAGGTCACGCCTGAGGAGGTCGGCATCGCACGCGGTACGCTCGCGGACATCACGGGCGGCGACGCCGAGGAGAACGCACGCATCCTCACCGCCGTCCTCGAAGGCGAGCACGGCGCGCGGCGCGATGTCGTGCTCGTGAACGCAGCGGCCGCGCTGCTTGCGGCTGGGGCGGTCGACGACCTCGCCGCAGGTGTCGTCGCCGCTCGTGAGTCCATCGACTCGGGCCGGGCGCTCGCCGCGCTCGAAGCGCTCGTGGTCGTCTCGCAGCGGCTCGGCAGTGCGATGCAGGAGGAGGCTGGCGTGTCGTGAGCGACTTCCTCGCAGACATGATCGCGCGCCGCACCGCGCGTATCGCCGAGGAGTACGGTGTGCTCGCAGCAGGTGATCGCGAGCGGCTCGCGTGCTGCAGCCGTCCCGTGCGCCCCTTCGCCGCGGCGCTCACCGAGCGTCCGGACGTCGCGGTCATCGCCGAGGTCAAGAAGGCGTCGCCGAGCGCGGGGGCGATAGCGCCCGAGTGCGAGGCGTCCAAGCAGGCCCTCCACTACACCGACGGTGGCGCGGCCGCGATCAGCGTGCTCACCGAGCCCGACGTGTTCGCAGGCTCGTTCACCGACCTCTCCGACGTCGCCGACGCGGTCGACGTGCCGGTGCTCGCCAAGGACTTCGTCGTCGACCCGGTACAGGTCTTCGTGGCGCGCGGGCACGGCGCCGACGCGGTGCTGCTCATGGTGAGCGTGCTCGGCGAAAACGGGCTCTGCGACCACCTCGATCTCGCGACCACGCTCGGCATGGAGGCGCTCGTCGAGGTCGTCGACGAAGCCGAGCTCGACGTGGCGCTCGCGTGCGGCGCGACGCTCGTGGGCGTGAACGCGCGCGACCTGCGCACGCTCGAGGTCGACAACGAGCGCGCCCGACGCGTGGTCGCTGCAGCTACCCGGACGCCCGGCCTCACGGTGGTGGCCGCGAGCGGCGTCCGCAGCCGTGCCGACGTCGAGGCGGCTGCCCGCTCCGGCGCGCACGCGGTTCTCGTGGGCGAGACGCTCATGCGGGCGCCGTTCCCCGAAGACGTGCTCGAAGAACTGACGGGCGTCGCGAAGCGCGGCGCCCGAGAACATACGCGAACGACGTAGCCGGCACTACCAGAGGAGGAGATCGACATGCCCGACCAGACCAAGTTCGTGCTCGACGAGAAAGACATGCCCACGAGTTGGTACAACATCATCCCCGACCTGCCCGGCGAACTCGCCCCGCCGCTCCATCCGGCGACCGACGAGCCGCTCGGCCCCGAAGCACTCGCACCGCTCTTCGCGATGGAGCTCATCAAGCAGGAGATGTCGCCCGAGCCCTTCATCGAGATCCCCGAAGAGGTCCAGAAGGTATACCGGACGTACCGCCCGAGCCCCCTCAACCGGGCGCTCCAGCTCGAGCGCGACCTCGGCCTGCCGCCGGGGGGCAAGATCTTCTACAAGTACGAGGGTGTCTCGCCGGCCGGATCCCACAAGCCCAACACCGCCATCCCGCAGGCGTTCTACAACAAGCAGGAAGGCATCAAGCGCATCGCGACCGAGACCGGCGCGGGTCAGTGGGGGAGCGCGATGTCGATCGCGTGCGCGCTCTACGACATGGAGTGCGCCGTCTACATGGTCGGCATCTCCTACGACCAGAAGCCGTACCGCCGCATCCTCATGGAGTCGTACGGCGCCGAGGTCATCTCCTCGCCGAGCACCCGCACGAACGCGGGTAAGCACGTGCTCGAGATGGACCCGGACTCCCTCGGCTCGCTCGGTATCGCGATATCCGAGGCCGTCGAGGACGCGGCGACGCGCGACGACACCCACTACTGCCTCGGCAGCGTGCTGAACCACGTGTGCCTCCACCAGACCATCATCGGTGAGGAGGCGATCCTGCAGATGGAGATGGCCGGCGCCGAGCCCGACGTCGTGGTCGCGTGCGTGGGCGGCGGTTCGAACTTCGCCGGCATCTCGTTCCCGTACTACAAGCGCCGCCTTGAAGGGAAGTCGAGCGCGCGCCTCGTGGCGGTCGAGCCCAAGGCGTGCCCGACGCTCACCGCCGGCGAGTACCGCTACGACCTCGGCGACGAGGCTGGGCTCACGCCCAAGATGATGATGTACACGCTCGGCCACGACTTCGTGCCGGCAGGTATCCACGCGGGCGGCTTGCGCTACCATGGTGACTCGCCGCTCGTCTCGCTGCTCGCCAAGGAGAACGCGATCGAGGCCGTCGCGGTGCACCAGAATACGTGCTTCGACGCGGCCGTGCAGTTCGCGCGCGCCGAGGGCATCCTGCCCGCACCCGAGTCGAGCCATGCGATCCGCACGGCGATCGACGAGGCGCTCGCGGCGCGCGAGGCCGGCGAGGACCGCACTATCCTGTTCTGCCTGTCGGGCCACGGTCACTTCGACCTGGCGGCGTACGAGGCGTACAACACCGGCAAGCTCGAGGACTACGATTTCGCCGCCGGCAGTATGTGTGAGGGCGCGTAAGCGCCGAGATGAGAAGGGGAGTGGCGTGCGTAACGTGAGGACGCGGGTCAAGGTGTGCGGCATCACCACGCCGGTCGACGCCGCTGCCGCCGTGCGCGCCGGCGCCGATGCGCTCGGCGTGATACTCAGCGACTCGCTGCGTCAGGTGACGCTCGAGGAGGCTGAGGAGATCTGCGCGGCCGTACCGCCGTTCGTGGCGCGGGTCGGCGTGTTCGTCGACGCCCCCGAACACTTCGTCGCCGAGGCCGTTGCTCGGCTCAACCTGACCGCGGTCCAGTTCCACGGCGCCGAGTCGCCGGAACGCTGCGCCGCCGCTCCCGCACCCGTCATCAAAGCCGTCCGTGTCGGTCCCGGGTTCGATCCGGCAGAGGCCGAGGCGTACCGCGGATGCGTCTCGGCCCTGCTCTACGACACGCTCGTCGAGGGTATGGATGGTGGCACGGGCCGCACGTTTCCCTGGGAGAGCGCTCTGCCGCTTCCGGAGTGGGCGCCGGTCGTGGTCGCCGGCGGACTCCATCCCGGCAACGTGGGCGGCGCGATAGCGGCGCTCTCGCCCTTCGCCGTCGACGTCTCCTCCGGCGTAGAGGAGCGGCCGCGCTACAAGGACCGCATCAGATTGCACGCGTTCGTCGCCGCCGTCCGTGCGGCCGATGAGGAGGTAGTGACCGCATGACCGACCCGCTCTTGCCCTCGGCAGAACTCGCATACTCGAGCCCTGACGCACAGGGTTTCTTCGGCCCGTACGGTGGGACGTTCGTCCCCGAGACGGTCATCCCCGCGCTCGAGGAGCTCACCGCGGCGTTCGCCGAGGCGATCGCAGATCCCACGTTCGCCGAGGAGTTCGGCACGCTGCTCGAAGACTACATCGGCCGGCCGACCCCGCTCTACCGCGCCGAGCGCCTCGCCGAGGCTACCGGCCTAGGCCGCGTGTACCTCAAGCGCGAAGATCTCACGCACACCGGCGCGCACAAGATCAACAACACGGTGGGCCAGTGTCTGCTCGCACGCAGAATGGGCAAACGCCGCGTCATCGCCGAGACGGGTGCGGGCCAGCACGGCGTGGCGACCGCGACCGCAGCAGCGCTCCTCGGGCTGGAGTGCGCGGTGTTCATGGGCACCGAGGACATGCGCCGCCAATCCCTCAACGTCTACAAGATGCGCCTGCTCGGCGCGGAGGTCGTCCCTGTGGCCGACGGCAGCGGTACGCTCGCCGACGCGGTGACCGC
>SLCP01000122.1 GCA_007125735.1 Coriobacteriia bacterium
CGAACGAGATCCGGCCGTCCTCGGCCACGACGATCATGTCGGGGGAGTGGTCCACGAGCGTGCGGTGCCGTTCCTGGGAGTCGCGGAGCGCTCGGCTGATCTCGTCCTCGGCGAGCTTGAGGGCGGTCACGTCTCGCGCGATCTCCACGACCGAGTCCACGGTGCCGTCGGCGTCGAGCACCGGGTATTGCACGCACTCGATCCACACCGTGCCGCCGGTACGCGTGTCGATCTGGAAGGTCCGCTTGCTCACGGTGCCCGTGCGCACGACGTCGGTGATCCTGCAGCCGTCGCACGGCATGGGAGCGCCGAGGAGCGCTTCGTGGCAGGGACGGCCGGCGAGCTCATCGGCGGGCAGGCCGGCGAGCGCCGCAGCACGTCCGTTAGCGTACGTGACGTTGAGGTCGGGATCCATGCAGATGACGGAGTCGGGGCTGTGCTCGTAGGAGAGCCGAGTGCGTGCCTGCTCGACATCGAGCGCGTAGTCGGCTTGCGCGCGCCGGGCGTAGAGGGCCTGGGCGGTGACGGTTCCCGCGAGCACGGCGAGTATCGCGACGAGGCGAGACCAGACGGCGGCGGTGTCGGGGGCGAAGAGGGCTTGGGCGAACGCGTGGCCGCTGAAGAGAACGCCGTCGACGAAGGCGTGTAGGAACCAGACCGCCACGGACAGGCAGACTCCTCCGAGCGCTATGAGCGCCAGGCGCTCCGGCAGTTTGAGCGCGCGCTGTCCAACAAACCGCATGCGTCCCCCAGGCGACGTATGTGTTCTCCGTTGTATCGGACGCTCCGTGCGGCTTCTTGAATCTACCTGCTCAGAGTCGGTATTCGTGCGAATCAGGGTTGCCGAGCGAACCACTCGACGACCCCGCGCTCGAGTGCGCCGGCCCGCTTGAGGGGGCCGAGATCGCGTACCGTCCAGCCGAACGAGGAGGCGATACTGGCGACGATGGCTTTGCTCGGCACGTGATCGCCGGCGATGCGCAGCGGGCGGGTCTCGTCGGGCGACGGCGACGTCATCTCCTCGGCTGATATCTGGTTGAACGCCTTGACGACGTACGCGCCAGGCAGGGTGCGCTGGAGTGCTTCTGCCGCCGAGTCCTCCTCGCCGAACGCTGAGACGGCGCCGGTTGCGGTGGGGACGATCGGGTTGGTGACGTCGACGACGATCTTGCCCGCGAAGGCGTCGGGGCCCATGGCCTCGGCGACGTCGACCACGTAGCGCCCGGGCACCGCCATGATGACGAGCTCGGCGGAGTCGGCCGTAGCGCGATAGTCGGCGGCACGCCCGCGGTCGCCCGCGCGCGCGAGCCATTCGGTGATAGCAGGCTTCTCGGGGTCGCGCGTGCCGAGCACCACGTCGTGGTCTGCCGCTGCGAATCCGCGAGCGAGTGCGAGGCCGACGTTTCCGGCGCCGATGATACCGATGCGCATGGCGGGGTCCTTTCGTCGAGGCGTGCGGGCGGTGCGATGCAGGTTGCGCGCCGCGGGCGGTGCGGGCGTGCTCACAGTAGATACCCGCGTGGGCGGCGCGCGAGCGGTCTCGCCCCGGCGGCAGTGCGACCGCGGCGGCGGGATTGCGGGTACCACTAGGGGAGGACCCGCCCGAAAGGAAGGACGTACCGCGGATGGCTGAACGCAGGGGTGTCGAATCGGTGTGGGACTACCCGCGCCCGCCCGCGATCGCGTGCGAGGACATCCACGTGCGCGCGGTGGTCGCAGGACGCGTCGTCGCGGAGACGACCAGGCCGGTGGTGATCCGCGAGACGAGCCACCCGCCGACGTTCTACGTCCCGCCCGAGGACGTCGACATGAGCCTGCTCGAGCCGAGCCCTCGCACCACGTTCTGCGAGTACAAGGGTCGAGCGCACTACTACACGCTCGTGGTCGACGGCGCGCGTGTCGAGGACGCTGCCTGGTACTACCCGGAACCCTCGCCCGGATACGAGGAGTTGGCGGGCCACGTCGCGTTCTACGCATGGGCGCTCGACGAGGCGACGGTCGACGGCGAGCAGGTGGATCGGCAAGAGGGCGGCTTCTACGGCGGATGGATCACGAGCTGGGTCGAGGGGCCGTTCAAGGGCGCGCCGGGTACCCTCGGCTGGTAGGGGTGGCGGCTCGGCGCGGCGGCGGCGAATCGCGAGACGCGGAGCGCAGCGCGGGAGTATAGTGTCCGCCATGAGAAGACACCGTCTCGCCATCGTGTTCGCGGTGGTGCTCGTGGAGATGATGGCGTTCAGCGTCGTGCTGCCGCTGCTCCCGTACCTCGCCGGCGAACTCGGGGCTACACCGTTCTCCATCGGACTGCTGCTGGCCGCTTACCCGCTCGCGCAGTTCTTTGGCGCGCCGCTGCTCGGGCGCGTGTCCGACCGCATCGGCCGCAAGCCGGTGCTGCTTATCTCGATCGTGGGGACGGGAGCGAGCTTCGTGGTGCTCGCGCTCGCGCGCGTGATGCCGGTGCTCTTTGTGAGCCGCCTCGTCGACGGCATCACCGGCGGCAACATCAGCGTCGTGCAGGCGTACATCGCCGACGTGACCGACGAGCGCGAGCGCGGCAAGGCGCTCGGGATGATCGGTGCGGCGTTTGGCATCGGGTTCGTGATCGGGCCGGCGACCGGCGGGCTGCTTTCCACCATCTCGCTCACCGCGCCCGCGTGGGCGGGGGCCGTGCTCTCGGCGCTCAACTTCGTGCTCGTGGCGACGTTGCTTCCCGAGTCGCTTACCGCCGAGGACCGCGCGCACGCCTCAAGCAAAGCGTGGCGCATCTTCGACACCTCGGCGTTTAAGGCCGCGCTCGCGCACCGCAGGGTCCGGCCACTGCTTGCAATCAGGTCGGCCACGTCGGTGTCGAATGGGCTCTTCGAGAGCGTGTTCACGCTGTGGGCGATCGCCGCGCTCGGGGTGACCGCGCGGACGAACGGGCTGCTGCTCGGCTACGTAGGCGTGCTCACGGTGATCGTGCAGGTGGTCGTGATCGGGCGGCTCACGAAGCGCTTCAGCGACGACCGGCTTATCGTAGGTGCGCTCGTGGTCAGCGGGTCCTCGCTGCTCGCATGGGGATTCGTGGACTCGATCTGGGTGCTCGTCGCGCTCATGCCGGCTATCGCGCTTGGGCTCGGCGTGGGCAACACGGTGCTCACGAGCGCGCTCAGCAAGGCGGTCGACCGGCGTGAAGTGGGAGGGCTCCTCGGCATCCAGACGTCGATCATGAGTCTGGCTCGGGTGGGCGCGCCGGTCATCGGCGGACTGCTGCTGGAGCGCGCGGCCGTGTGGACGCCGGGAGCGCTCGCCGCCGCACTTACGCTCGTGGCGGCGCCGTACGCGTGGAGGGTGCTCTGCGTGCTGCCGGGGCGCAGGGCGTGCGCCGAGGAAGAGGCGGCCGACGACGCCACCGCTGGCGCGGAGGCACAGGCGGTGCGGGCCGAGGCGTGAGGTTGGTAGGCGCGTGCGTGGCGTGCGTTGCCCGCACGTGCGGCCGTGGGTATACTCGCCTTTGCGCTCGAAGCCGCCTCGTGCGGCTCGCGCCACCGCGGAGAGGTGGCAGAGTGGTTGAATGCGGCGGTCTCGAAAACCGTTAGGCGGGTTACCCCCGTCTCGAGGGTTCGAATCCCTCCCTCTCCGCCATATGCGAACGCCAGGACGCC
The DNA here is from genome assembly GCA_007125735.1 of Coriobacteriia bacterium. Taxonomy (GTDB): domain Bacteria; phylum Actinomycetota; class Coriobacteriia; order Anaerosomatales; family SLCP01; genus SLCP01. The sequence goes on from SLCP01000122.1 coordinate 3,642, forward strand.
CGCTTTCCCGACGAGGGGAGGCGGGCGTCGTCATGTTCACTGAGTGCTGACTTCGGAGGCTTCTGGCAGTTCAGTCGTTGTCGACGACCTCTTTGAGCTTGCCGGCTGCGTCTCCAGCCGTCTTCTTCACCTTGGCGCCACCTTGATCTATCTTGCCTTCGCGCTGCTGGCTTTGTCGTTGGTGATGTCGCCGGCAGCTTGCTCGATCCGGCCCTTCATCCCTTCGCCCCTGTGGCCGCCCATCGTCTCGCTCCTCACGCAGCAAATCGCCTGTATCCGGCATTCGGGTATGGTGCGCATTCCACGCGATCAGAATGGAGCCTTGGCGGGATCGTAGAACCAGGTCTCCCTCTCGATCTTGCCGTCCGACACCTCCAGTGATGTGACGCCGACGACTTGCGCGACTCTGTCTAGGTCCGGGCGCATCCCGTCTGCGGTCCAGAACACCAGCGCCCAGCTGTCACCCACAAGCGTTCTCTCGATAGTGAGATCGAAGTCGGGCGTCGCCAAGAGCGCGTTCAGTGCATTCTCGATCTCACGGGTTCCTCGGTACGTCCTGTCGGTGGCCACATCGTGCAGCACTGCCTCGGGAGCATAGAGAGGCAGGAGGACCGGCACGTCCTTGGTCGTGTCGAGTCCCTCATACGCCTCGGCGTACGACTCGGTTACAGCGGAAACGGCCCGCTCGCCGCGATTCGCGAACCACATCCCGGCGACGAACGCCACGCCCAGCGCCGCCACTGCGACTAGCACGGCGAATAGCCATCGTTTGCTGCGAGGCTTGTGTGCTCGGTCGTCCATCGTCTCGCCCTTCCGTGTGAGGAACCCTCATACAGAAATGTTCCCGCCCATTGCCGGTGAGGAACACAACCGTCTTGCTCCTCCTCGGACCTGGGGTTATCAAGACTCGTCAAGAGCCATAGTTAGCGGAAGCTAGCTTCGGGTATACATATGTTAGCAAACAACGCGAAAGGAATAGGTGCGATGACCGAGATGGTCAACATCCCAGTCCCAGTCGATCGAGTTCGGGAGGTCTACGAGCTGCTGGCTCGTGATCCCGCTACATCGGTGAGCGCTTATGGCGTGAGCGACGATGGGTATCCCCCTGGCTGGAGCGAGGCGCTGATCGACCGCATGTTCGTCGAATCATCGAGGTCCGTCAGGAGCATCCTGACCGCGATCGCTCAGAAGTCACCGGCCTGGGTGACCACGGACGGGATCGCTGAGGCCTCCGGGCTGACGACCCGGCAGGTGGTCGCTTCGCTCGGGCCGTTCAAGAAACGCGTTCGCGGTCGATACGGGATGAACCACTGGCCGTTTGCATCGATGCAGTTCGTGGACGCGGGCATCCTGAAGTACTCCATGTCGCCGATAACGGCGGATCGGGTCCTCGGGTTGAACCTGCGATTCGATCAGCACGAAGAAGGGGGACGGTAGCGGGCGTGCCGCGTGCCAGTCTAGACGGACAGCTGTTCGTGCCTTAGGAGGCGGTAGTCATGTTGTGGACCATATTCGTCGTCTTGGTTGTGCTTTGGCTCTTGGGGTTCAGCCTCAACTTAGGTGGAAGCCTCATTCACGCACTTATCGTCATCGCACTGATCGTGCTCATCTACAACCTATTCATGGGTCGCCGGACCGCTTAGAGACAAGGAAGTGAACGCCATGCCCAACGTAGCCTCAGTCAGTCGCAGTCAGGTTCATACCGAGGTTCGTTCGCCCATAGAGGCAGTGATGGCTCGAGTCGTGTGGTTCGTGTTTGGCGCGATCGAGATACTGATCGCCATCCGCTTCACGCTCATACTGCTCGGGGCCAATGCCGAGGCGGGCTTCGTGCGGTTGATCTACGGCATCTCCGGCATCTTCATGGCCCCGTTCGTCGCGGTCTTCGGCACGGACACTGTGTCCGGAGCGACCTTCGAGTGGAGTGCCCTGGTGGCGATCGCCGTCTATGCGCTGATCGCATGGGGCATCGTCGCTTTGATACACGCTGTGAGTCCGCGCTCGCATGCTCAGACGGTCGAACGAGTTGAGACAGATGAAGATGCCGTTGTTCAGTGACGGCGGCGTCCGCTTCGCGCGGGGCCGTAGTCAACAGCCTCATCGAGGAGTAGGCAGCACCTGCCCTCCAGCACACTACGGGACCCGTCGCTTCCACAGGGCGGGTCCTGCAACGTACGGCGTACCGCCACTTCCGGACAGATCATGGAGTATGCGTGTATCGTGCGGATCGAGTCCGTCATCGATCCCTACCTGAGGCTCTGCTGTGAGTAGCGACTCCCCCGTGAATCTCGCGGCCTCGGTTCGCGCGCGACTCAGCGACATCGTTTCTCTGGGCGACATCGATGGCTCGCCCGAATCGATTGAGTCGATGATCCGTGATTGTCTGGATGTCCTGGTAGAAGACGGACTCGAGTTCTCGTCGGATGTAGCGGTTGAACCCATCACGATCGAGGACCGGTATCCCGGCGCGCGCGCCGTGATAAATGGCACGCTTTCTGGCGCGCGCATCGTCCTGCAGCTCGATATCGGGGTGGCAGATGTCGCAGTCCCCGAATCGGGGGTTGAGGCCCCGAATGACTTCGGCGAGGTGGTTGATCGGGTGGGGGACTTCGTCATGCCGGCAGCAGCGGCAGCTGGTCATAGAGAACCACACGTGACGACACCGAGTGGTATACGAACCGCACGCGCCCGCTCCTCGAACGCGAGGGGCGGGCGTTCATTTGGTCCGCGGGCGGGTCCTTCTCAAAGCGCTCGTCGCGCAGGACCACTCCAGTGCGGCTGCACCTGCATTCATTCGGGTGTTTCGAACGCCAATCTGCCCTTCGTTGCCACGATGATGAAGACAGTCGCTACCGTCACGGTGATGAAGGCGACAACGTCGCGCGTCGTGCTGCTCGGGACGAGCCCGGCTGCGACGTTGAAGCCCGCGTGGGCCAGGATCGCGATAAGGATGCTGTTTCCGGAACCATTGGCGAGCCATGTGTAGAGCACGCCTAGCATGACGAGCAACAGGTGGACGAGCCAGAACCGCACAGAGCCGATACCCATGCCGTGGTACCAGGAGCCTTCGAGCACGTGCAAAGGCAGGTGCCAGAGAGACCAGAGCGCACCAATGCCCGTCGCTGCCCACACGGGGCGTGTTCTGGCCTGCCACGCATCCGAGGCCGCGCCCCTCCAGCCCGGCTCCTCGGCCACTCCCGCGATCAGGGCGACCACGATCGCGGCACCGATGCTTCCCAGGCCGTAGTCGGGGAGACTTGGAGTCGCTCCAGTCATCGCGGCCACGATGGCCCCCAGCGCGGCGGGTCCGCCAGCCACTGCGACGAGGGCCACCCACCACATGGCGGGAACCCGGCGCGGGTCCCAGATGCGCTGGAGGAAGGCGCGCCGGTACGTGCTTTCACCGCCACGCAGAACCCATGCAGCCCCTACGAGCGGGCCGAAGACCCCCGAGAGGTAGAGCAGTGCGCCGGGCGGCTCGTCTGCAGAGAGTCCTGCTGCGGCCGCGCTGCCCCACATCAGCCATGTCCATGCGAATGTGAGGACGAAGTAGGCCGGCAGGTGCAGCCGTCCTCGCTTACCCCGTGACACCACAGCACTCCTCCTGTCGTGGATGCCCAGCACGAAGTCACTGCTCATGGGATTCGACGGTGAAACCGTGGACGAGTCCCAGTGTAGCAGCCAGAACTCGCTCTTCCGAGCTTCTCCCCTTGAAGACCGTCAGGCGGGTTACCCCCGTCTCGAGGGTTCGAATCCCTCCTTCTCCGCCATATGCAGGCAAAACGTGGCCCCGGCTGTTCCGCAAGGGAGGTCGGGACAGCGGCGGACGGGGAGTGCAGCTCTGGTGGGATGGTAGGATTGACACAATGAAGGGGGCGCGGAGGGGGAGTGTGGTGATAAGGCCAGTGCGTTTCACGCCGCGATCAGCAAGCGTACTCTTTTGCCTGATGAGCATGGGGGCATTCGCTGCGCTGATCCTCTCTGTCTTTCCGGCGCAGACTGCCTTCGCGGGTAACATTCCTGGCGCCTCGCTGCCGCCCTCACCCGTCTATGCGGCAGTTTCCGGGACCGCGTACGGTGATGGGGCGGTCGTCTACAACACTTGGCTCCAGGCTGGAGAAACGCTCCATGTTTCCCTAGACATTGACTGGGATGCCCGACCAATCAACATGCCATCCGCGGTTGTCTACCTGTATCCGCCAACGGCCTTCGACATCTGGACGCATGCGCCAGTCACGGGTGCACTGGGGGGCCCTTATCCGCGTAAGATCGAGTGGATGGCCCAGTCGACCGGACGCTACTATGTCCTGGTGTACGCTGACGGAAACCCCCAGTCGTACACCCCGTTCGTACTGACCCATCAGATGGTGGCTCCCATCCCCGACCCTCCCGACCCCCTCCCGCTTATCATCAAGGGCGACAACCGCTTCGCGACCGCCATCGCAGGCTCGAAGGCCGCATATCCTGATGGCGCGGATGCCGTCGTGATAGCCACCGGCGAGCACTTCGCAGACGCCCTCGGCGGGGCCGGGCTTGCCGGCGCTCTCGATGCGCCGCTGCTGCTTACCCAGAAGGGTGCACTGCCCTCCGCGGTAGCAGCGGAGATCTCGCGTCTTGGGGCTTCCAAGGTCTACATACTTGGCGGCGGCGGTGCGGTATCTGCAGATGTCGGACGCGCGATCGACCGGCTGCCTAAGGTCACGAGTGTCACCCGCATCGCTGGTTCCAACCGCTACCAGACCGCTACCGCTGTCGCTAACGAGACCATC
>SLCP01000169.1 GCA_007125735.1 Coriobacteriia bacterium
ACCGTCAGGTAGGCGGTATGCGACTCTATCAGATTGAACCGCACCGAGATATCCCGGTAGAACGGGTAGTGCACCGGGTAGTTGCCGATACCGACGCCCCGCGGGTAGTCGCCAGCCATCTCCAAGGCAGAGGTGCCCATGTAGACTCGCGCAAGCATCGACGTATCGTCGGTGACGTTCAGGACCCTGCGCTCGAGCCAGACAGGGTCCGCGAGGAACGCGAACCACACGGTGCCGATCATGATGACCGCCAACGCCATGGCGACTTTGGTCGAGAACCGGATGCGCGAGAACACTAGTATGACGGCGAGCGCCACCGCAAAGCCGACGATACCCCCCCTCGAACCCGTGGTAAGCAGCCCCGCCACCGTGGCAAGGACCAACCCGAGTCCGGCGGCCTTGGCTCGCCACTCCTTCAGGGTGAGCACGAGTGGCAGCGCCAGCGCGGCTGCCGTGAGCTGGAACGAGCCCATGATGTTGGGGTCGGCGAACGTGACCGTCGAACGAACGCCCTCACCCCAGGCCCGCACGTACCCCACGAGCGTATAGATCTCCGCACGCTCTACGATGCCGAACACGCCGATCACACCACCGATGGCCGCGGTACCGAGGACGACCACGCTCAGGCGCCGAGGAGTGTCGGCCGAGACGAGCACCATGTACGCGACGACCGCCGACGAGATCAGACTGATCGCACTTACGACCCCGACCGGGACATCGCGCGCAACGAACAGCGACGAAACGACTATCGCGAGGAACAGCGCGACCGGAAGGTCGATGGGCGTGGCCGAGAGCCGAGAGCGGCCTTTGAGCACCCGCGCGCCTAGAACGACGAGCATGTAGGCGACGAGCGCCTGATAGATGGTGAGCCTGAGCGGTCCGATCTCGGCAAGGCGCCCGAGGTGATCGAGCGTCGCCGCTCCCACGAGCAGGACGAGTCCGATCTCTGGGTGGTCGATCGCAGCGACGAGCGCGATCGCGACCACCGCTGCCCCGACGACCAGCACCGGCGCCGCAGGGGTGATGAGCGACAGTCCGGTCAGGAACGCCCCGGACACGGCCCCGATGATCACGAGCGTGCTCGTGCGAGTTGCGTGGATCGATGTGTCGGTCATGCGAGTGAGTCTCCGCGGACATGCAGGTCGGTGGTGCGACACGAGAGCCATGGCGCATCATTCGAACGGTCGCCTCAGTGTAGCGCGGTACGAGCAGCACGGTCCGTGCCGAGTCGAGCACCGTCATCGAGTCGTCACGCTGCACCGCACGACCACTGCGTTATCATATACCGTGCTCAGGGCGCGGCCCCACATTCTATCGCACCCGGGCACCCTACGGAGGTCAGATGCGAAGAGCGCACCTACTCATGGTCAGCCAGATCCCACTCTGGTCGATGGGCAAGGCAACCGGCGGACCTGCGTTCCGCGAGACCCTCACCCACCTCGGACGGCGTTTCGATATCTCGCTCGTGACACCAGACCTCGAGTACGTTGACGAATCCGCCATTCCCGAGGGGGTCGCACTCCACACCTTCCACCACCGGCTTCACGGCGTCGCGCGGCACATCCGCAAGATCGGCTGGGTCACGGACACCCTTGGCTGGTATACCTTCCGGTCCTCTGCGTGGCCGATCGTGAAGCGCATCCACGAGGAGCGCCCGATCGACCTTGCGTACGGCTACGAGATCTACGGGGTGCCCGTCGCGCGACGCGCGGCGGACCGGTTCGATGTTCCCATGGTCGCTCGCTACCAGGGGACCCTCATGTCCGGACGGCTGTCCGAGCGCCTCCCCCGGCTCAGATACCACAAGCACCTCGCGGCGCTGCGCACCGCTGCCGACCTCGTGATCATGACCGACGACGGCACGCTCGGCGACCGTGTCCTCGAGCAGCTGGGGCACGACGCGTCTCGCGTCAGGTTCTGGATGAACGGCGTCGACCATTCGATCTCGCAGAGCACGGTCACCGGCCCCGAAGTGCGCCGCGAGCTCGGTATCGGCTCCGACGCGCTCGTACTCCTCACCGTGTCCCGGCTCTCGCACTGGAAGCGGGTCGACCGTGCCATCGATGTTGCATCGCTCCTCCACGAGCGCGGCGAACCGGTCGAGCTCGTCATCGTCGGCTCGGGCCCCGAGGAGTCCAAGCTCCGCGAGCGCGCCGAGGCATCGAGCGCACGGGGTCGCGTACGGTTCGTCGGCGGCGTCGAACGCTCGCGTCTGCCCGGTCACTACCGGGCGGCCGACATCCTCCTCTCGCTCTACGACTACTCCAACCTGGCTAACCCCGTCCTCGAGTCTATGGTGCTCGGCACGCCGGTCCTCGCACTCGACGCCGGCGGAACGAGCAATCTGGTGATCGACGGCACCAACGGTGTCCTCGTCGAGAACGCCGACCCACCCTCGATCGCTGACAGCGTGTCTCGGCTCCTCTCGGACGCCGACACCCGTGCGGCCCTCGGCCGACGGTCCGCCGAGTGGGCCTCGCGCAACCTGTGGGACTGGGACGCCCGCATGGCGGCGGAGGTCGCCGAGATCGAACGACTTCTGGCCGCACGACTCGGAGGTGAGCGCGGTGTCGCCGGACGCTAGGACCGGACGCGAGAGCGCGGACAGCCCGCCTGAGCGCGTCGTCGCCCTCTACGGACCGGTGACCGACGCATACGGCGGGTCCGGAGTGGGTGGACTCGCCACGCACGGGACCCGGGTCGCCGAGGCACTGCCCGCACACGGCGTGCGCGTCTCCTACCTCGCCGACAACCTGCGCGCTCATCGCACGCCCGCGCCGTGGGGCAGCCTGTACGGGATCGAAGGGGCGCGCGGACGCGCGGATGCGGCACGCCTCCGCCTGCGCAGTCCGTTGAGAGCCCGCGCGGTGGGCGCGCGAGTCGCCGCCGACCCCGACCGCGCAGCGCACGCCATCCCGGCCCCTCGAGCCCTGTCGCGCGCATGGCTCATCGCCGACGCTTGTGCAACAGAGCGCGCGGAGGTGCTCCACGTCCAACAGCCTGACTTCCGGCCGCTCTACGCGCGGTGGGCGCACACCGGCCTTCCCACGCTACTCGCGGTGCACGGGCTCGGCGTCGCCGATGCCGACCCTGACGGACCGGTCGCCCGCCTCGTCTCCGCGAACCTCGCGACCGCCGAGATGCTCACCGCGCCCTCGCGGTTCCTCGCCGAGTCAGCGATATCCCTCGGTGCGGCCCCAGACAGGATGCACGTGGTCCCCAACGCGGTCGACCACGCGCTGTTCGTCCCTCGCGAGCAGAACGCCTGTCGCGCTGCACTCGGTCTCGACCCCGAGCGGCCTCTCGCCGTCTTCCTCGGCAGGGCCATCGAGATGAAAGGTGCTCACGACCTCCTTGAGGCCGCCTCGAGGGTGCGGGAGATCGAGCCGGCATTCCAGGTCGCGTTCGTCGGGACGTGGTCGCTCGACACGGCCACACCGCCGACGCGCTACGAAGACGACACGCGGGCTGCGATGATGCTGCGCGAGGGCGCGCCCCAAGATGAGTTGCCGCTGTGGCTCTGCGCCGCCGACGTGGTGGTGGTCCCAAGCCGGTACGAGGGCTTCGGACTGGTGGCACTCGAAGCCCTCGCGTGTGCACGGCCTCTCGTGCTGTCGCGCGCAGGCGGCCTGCCCGAGGTGGTGCCGGATGAGGTCGGGACGTTCGTGACACCCGGCGACCCCGCATCGCTCGCAAGCGGCATACGGGCGGTCCTCGCCGAACCGGACCGTGCCCTTGCTCGCGCCCGAACCGGGCCTGAGGTGGCAGCACGGTATTCGTGGGACGCCACCGCGCGCCGCTACGCGGAACTCTACGACGAACTCGTCTCGCGCTCGAGGCCCTCGTAGAGAGCGCGGAGTCGCTCGCCTTCGATCGCAAGGTTGTAGCGCTCGCGCACCGCACGCTTGCCCGCCTCGCTGGCTGCAGCCGCACGCTCGGGGTCTGCCATGCGAGCCAGCGCGTGCGCCAGCGATGAGGGGTCGCCCGAGCGCGCTACTTCGCCCGCACCCGTCTCGGTGACGAAGCGCTCGACGGGCTTGCAATCGGTCACCACGACCGGCAGTCCCATGCCCATGTACTGAAACAGCTTGTGGGGAAGCATCGTGTCGGTGTGAGCAGACTTGGTGAACGTAGCCGTCCCCACCGAGACCCGCGACAGACGCCGTCGCATCTCTTCGATGTCGATCCAGCCCGTGAACTCGACAGCGTCTTCCACACCGAGCTCGCGCGCCATCCGCTTGAGGTCCTCCTCGCCCGGCCCCGAACCCATCAGCAGCAGTCGTGCTCCCGGAACGAGCTCCCGCAACTCGGGCATCGCCTTCACGAGGGTGTCGACGCCGCGATGCGGACCGAACCCGCCCGCGAAGGCCGCGACGAACTCCCCTTCTGGCGCTCCACTCCACGGGATGACATCGTCGGCGTCCTCGACGTTGCGGAACAGGTAGACGCGCTCGGCGGGTACCCCGGCGTCGAGGACCATGTCTCGCACCTCTTCGACCGCGGGCACGACGCGCTGGACGCCCCTGACCGCCGCCCTCTCGTAGCGGTGGTAGCGCGCAGGCGTCTGGAACAGCCGCGCGACCCTGCTCCTCGGCCAGAACGTCACCGCTGCGGGGTAGTACTCGTGCATGTCGTAGACGACCGGGACACTCAGCCGCTTTCCGACGGCGATGGCCGAGGCGACCGCAGGGAGATCGTGCACGTGCAGAGCCTCGATGTCTCTGTCGCGCACGAACGCCTCGATCTGCGCCTCCCAGTGCGGAGAGCGCCACGTGAGCAAGGTGACGAGAGCCGTCCACTTCGACATCAGCCAGCCGGCCCGGTGCGCGTACCGGCGCACGTGGAGGGGCGCCAGATGCTCCTCGGCCGGGCGGCCGTCCTTGTCCGAGGCGAGCAGGTGTATCTCGTGACCCGCGGCGGCGAGGATCCGTGCCTCCTTCTCGACGCGGACGTCAGGAGGGTAGGTCCCGCCGAACAGAAGCATCCCTATCTTCACGGGGCGACATCCTGCAGGCGCTGATCGTGTTTGCGCTCGTGGAGTACCTCGGCCACGCGCGCGACGACCGTCGGCGTGACCGCCAGTTCGCCGCCGAGCACGTAGGCGTCGAGGACTTCGTACCCGTGGCGTTCGAGGAAGCCGTGTGTGACCGACGGGAGCGTGTCTGACTGCGTCAGCAAGACGGGCCCTCGCAGCCGAGCGGCGAACAGCCCTCCGGCAAGCGCGTCAGGGAACTGCTCGCCGCTCGCCACGACGAACCGGTCCATGCTGAGGACCCCGAGACCGCGCTCGTGCCCGTCAAGGCCAAGCTCTGCCACAGCGGCGGCGGTCGCATACCGATCGTGGCCGAACACGCGGGTCGGCACGCTCGCGGTCGCCGTGGTGATCTCGCTGAGGACCGAGGGGGCGATGGTATTCGGACCTCCCACGACGACCGTCTGGTCGACCCGGAGGACCTTCATCATCAACTCGGTGTGCTCGTTCAGCGAATCTGCAGTGGTAAGGAGGATCGGCTGTCCTTTCGCCGCTGCGACGGGTGCTGCGGCGAGAGCGTCGGGAAACGTCTGTCCGCTCGCCACGAACACGCCGTCGGGTACGCCGATCACGCCGGCGAGTTCCAGCGCGATACTGCTCGAGACAACGTATCGGTCCTGCCCCTGGATGCGGCGCACGTTCCGCGTGTCGGGGTGGTCCCGCAGGGCGTTCTCGATCGCGGGAGAAACAGCCACAGGTCCGCCGAGGATGACGACGTCGAGCTTGAGCGCCGAGGGGTTGCTGCCCCGCAGCCGCGCGATCTCTTCGCTGACCGCCGGCGACAGCGTGTCGCCTACGACGAAGAGCATGGGGGCCCGGTAGGCGTAGGCGAGCGGAACACCCGAGAGCGCATCCGCATAGTTCATGCCGGTGGTGACGAACACCTTCCTGCTGCGCAGCTCGTTAGGCAGCGGCGGGACGGTAGGTATCGCGAGAGGAAAAGACTCCTTCGAGACCTCGACGGCGGTCTCCACGCGCGTCTCCCCTGCGAGGCGGTGTAGCCCCGGCAGGAACTCGCGTTGGGCGAACCCTTCGACCTCGCCCCAGAGAAACACCTTGTTGATGAAGATGTCAGCCTCGTTGTCCCACTGACAGAAGATCAGACGGGCCTTGCCGTTGGAGGCCGGGTCGTCGGTCCGGACGATCTGCGGGTCGTTGTAGACCTCTCGGCGAGCGGGGTCCGCACTGCGCACCGGTGCTTTCGTCGTCCAACTCTCGCCACCGTCGTACGAGACGTACCGCCAGATGTCGCCGCCACGGTCGTCGTAGCGACGCATGGGATTGAGCGTTCCGCTGCCGGTGGTGCCACCTGTGACGATGAACGCCTCGACAAGGTCAGGGTTCGTGGCTGACGGGAAGTCGAGCGCCCCGGCATCCATGAAGTGATCGGTCGTCCCGATCGTGCTGTTCTTCCAGCGCTGTTCGTCGTCGTCCCACCGGGCGAACACCCACTCCTGGGAATCCGGTCCCACCGCATCGTGCGGGCCCGAGAGGAACAGGAGTGCAGGGTCTCCGTTGCTGTCGATCGCGATCGAGACCTGGTTCTGGTACGTGGACTCGCCTTCGTACACAAGTGCGTTCGATCCGGCCGCCAGCATGGAATCCCGAGTAAGGACGGGTGATTCCGTCGCGACGATGGACTGACCGGTGATGTCGCGCCACTCCACCTCGCCGGGCTCCCGGTACGCGTAGTAGACATCGTGGCGGACGAAGGGGCGGATCTGGCCCGGCAGCACCGGCTGTGATATCGCTGCCATGTGGACTCGTCCGAACCGGTCCGCCTCGAACGTGGCGTACCATCCCCAGCCGACACCGTCGAGTCCCGCGAGCGAACCTTCGAGTATGGGGGTCGCGGTCGTCTCCCTGAGCGTCTCGGCCGGACCCGAGGTCCTCTTGGACGCCCATCCGCGTCTCGGATTGTCACTCGTACGGTAGAAGAGCTCGACCGCACGAACACCACCGGTCGTCTCGTAGGAAACGACCTGAGGGTAGGTCACCCCACCCGGGTGTTCGCCACCGTTGTTCCAGCCGGTAGCCACCGGCTGGGACACCCTCCATGCGTCGATCTTTCGCGGCTGTATCGTGCGCGAGTAGCGCAACGTGCTGCCGTGTGCCCCCCAGTACACGTAGAGGTGACCGGTCGTCCGGTCCGCATAGAGCGCAGGAGCTCCGTGCGTGTTGAGCGGGTTGGCCGAGACGTTGAGCGGGTTGTCTCCGACCTTGTAGGGGCCGTCCCACTCACGTGTGGCATGGTCGAACGCCGTGATGTAGGGATCGTTGAGCCAACCCTGGTACGCGATGTAGGTCACGCCGTCCATGTGCACGGCTTGGGGGCCGATCGCCATGTCCTCATAGATGGCCTGACCGGACGTGTCCTTGGCGAAGAAGTCTGCCATGAAGGCGTGGGCACTCCCGACGAGTACCTCCGTACCCACCAGTACGACAGCGAGCGCGAGCGCGAGTGCCCTGCGAATCTGCAACGTCGAATACACCCCTCTTCATCAACGGGAGCGACGGGCTCGACTACAACCCTCCGGCATTCTATCCCATCTTGCCGCCACCGGTGTGTGCCGATTCGAGCGACCGCTCGGTAGGCACTCCTAACCCTCCTGCTCTACTATAGCCCCGTACCAGACCAACGACCTGGAACACGGATGAACGGTGATCCGATGACACGTACAGTCCGCACTGGACTCGATACATGCTGAAGTCGTTCCTGAAGCGAGCGGGCTCCGACGCGTTCAAGTACCTGCCCGTCCGCCTCGTACCGGCGCTTACCTCACTGATAACGGTCCCCGTGTTCACACGGGCGATCGGTGCCGACGACTACGGCAACTTCTACCTCATCAGCTCGGCCGTCTCGTTCGCGGCAGCGATCGGTTCCGCGTGGATCTCATCTTCCCTCGTGCGTCTCTACTGGCCCAGCCGCAGAGAGGGTCGGCTCGACGACTACACCTCCACGGTGCTGTGGGTGGGCCTCGCCTCGCTCACGGCAGTGGGAGCGATCGGTGCTCTCGGCGCGTGGGTGTTCCGCGACGCACTCGGCCCGGACCTCATGGCGCTCGTACCCGCCGGCGCCACGTACCTCGTGGTGCACCACCTCTCCACCACGCTGCTTCAGATCCTGAGGGCGGCCAACAGGGCTTCTGCCTTCGCGCTGCTCAGCGTGGTCACCACCATCCTGACGACGATCGCCTCCGTTGCGCTCGTCGCCCTGTTCGGCTGGGGCGCACTCGGCATCATCGTCGGTGGCGTCGCCGGCA
>SLCP01000003.1 GCA_007125735.1 Coriobacteriia bacterium
GATCGAGGCCGCGGCCGCTGCGATCTGTCCCGAGGCGCCGGGCACGCTCGACGTCGCAGCGTGGCTCCTCGGACGCGAGACGTGCAGGCCGAGAGCCCCGCGGTGCGAAGAGTGCCGGCTGGGTGGCGTGTGTCCTCGGCGGGTCTGGATCGGCGTGGAGGGTGTCGGCGCGCGTTCGCGACGTCAGTGACACGCTCGGCCGCTCATCGCGGCACCCCGGTGAAGGCGGGGGCCGATCAGTCCATCGCCCGCATGACGAGGCCCGAGAGCAACTTTGGATAGAAGTACGTCGACTTCTGCGGCATCATGTCGCCCGCGAGCGCCACGGCGCGCATCTGGTCCATCCGTGTCGCGCGCAGCACGAGGGCGACGTCGTGATCCGAGACGGAGGCGAGCGCCTCGTCGGTGTCCTTGACGAACGAGAGCCGGTCGAGCGTCTCGGGACGGTCGGGATGGATGCCGAGGAGCGGATCGAGTACGAGTTCCTGCACGATCGCGACGTCGAGCTCCTTCCAAGCGCGCGAGCGCTCGAGCGGGATCGCAGCGTTGACGTTGACGTCGCCGCGCAACGTGGCGAGGAGCGGAGACTCGCTCTCCCGCGTCGCCACGACGAACGCCGGTCGCTCGGCGGCCGCGAGCGCGGCGTGCGCCTCGGTCGCAGAAGTCTCGGTGAGGTCGAAGTGCTCGGCGAGACGGGAACGGAACTCGGCGGGGTCGAACGAGCCGGCGGCGTCCGCCACTCGGTGGGTGGGCAGCACGACGAGGCCGGGGTCGTCCATGTTGACGAGCGCCATCATGACGAAGTCGTAGGCGGGGTCGACCGGCGTCACGCCGTTGGCGGCATCGGAAGCGCGGCGCTCGTCGCGGTAGGCGAGCGCGGTCGTGTAGCGGTGGTGGCCGTCGGCGATGAAGACCTGCTTGTGCTCGAGCGTGGCCGCGAGATCCGCGATGGCGTCGGAGTCGGTGACGGCCCACACGTCGCTCACGACGCCGTCAGCGTCGGTGGCGGTCATGGTGACCGGCCTGCGCATCGCCTCGGCGAAGAAACGGTCGGTCGAGCGCGCCGGGTCGCTGAACAGCCCGAATACCTGGCTGAAGTTGGCCGCGCATGCTTTGGTGAGGTTGAAGCGGTCGCCGAGTGCCTTGGGAAGCGTGCGCTCGTGAGGCAAGATGACGCCCTCGTCGAAGGCGTGCAGTGCTACTTCGCCGATGATCGCGCGCCTACGCACCTCGGCACCGTCCAGTTCGTAGCGCTGCTCGAGCACGTAGAGCGTGGGCTGGCGGTCGCGCACCACGACGCCGGAGTCGCGCCACTCGCGCCACCTCTTGCGGCCGGTCTCGTACCGGTTGCCGGGTGTCGTGGGGTCGAGCGAGCCCTCGGGCAGTTCGAGCGCTACGACGTTCGTAGCACTCTTGGCGAGCAACTTGGCGCGTTCCTTCTCGGCGATCACATCGTAGGGCGGTGCCACGAGCGGTGTGATGTCCGCCGAGGAACGAGCGTAGGTGTAGGCCTTGAACGGGCGCACGCGTGCCACGGGGCTGTCCTCTCGTCGAGCGGGCTTGGCGTCGGCTGGAGCGGAGGCGACTGCCGGGGCGTACGGCCGTATGGCTGCGCCCCGAGGCACCCTGCGCTCGGGCACACAGTCTAGCGGAGCGGCCGCAGGGAGACCAGGCGTGCAGGCCAGCTCGGCGGCGGCCGATCCCGCACAGGAGTGTGCTGCCACAGAAGCGCGCAGAACGCGCGTGCCGGTCTACCCTACGAGCGCCCGGAAGGCGACGAAGAAGACCATCCCGGCAAGCGTGGCGCCGAGGAACGAGCGGGTCTTCGCGTACACGAGAGCGGTGGGCACCGCGGCGAGCACGTAGGGGCTTCGCAGGCTGATCAGGTACTCGCCGCCGGGCCGCAGCACCTCACCTGCGACGAGCGCTCCCATGACCGCGGCGGGCACGAAGCCGAGCCATCGCATCAGCGGCTCGGGCAACCTCAGGCGCGAGACGACCGCGATCGGCGGGAAGCGCACGAGGAAGTTCGCGACAGCCATGAGGCCGATGACGGCCCAGATGTAGCCGGCGCTCATCGGAACGCCACCGCCCCTACGGTCGCCGCACCCATCGACGCGATCACGATGATCCAGCTTGCCGGAACGACGATGCCAAGGGGCGCAAGCGCAGGAAGACCGATGGCGAGCGCGGCGGCGAGCGCGGCGACCGCCACGTGCCGGCGGTCCTCGGCCAGCGCGATGAGGAGCGCGATGAACATGGCGGGCATCGCGAAGTCCACGCCCCAGCGTGCGGGATCGCCGATCCATGCGGCGGCAAGCGCGCCGACGGCGGTGCCGGAGACCCAGCCGCTCCAGGCGACCGCGCCCACGCCCGCCATCGAGGCCCCGGTCGACAACCCTTGCCGCCGGTCATTCACGTTCACCGCGAAGGTCTCGTCGGTCAACGTGAAGGCGAGAAGCGCCTGGCGGGGGAGGGACATCCCTGCGAGGTAGGGGGAGAGCGTGGCGCCGAAGAGCACGTAGCGCAGGTTGACCACGGTGGTCGCCGTGACCACGGCGAGGACTTCGGCACCGGACTTCATCAGGTTGAGCGCGATGAACTGGCCTGCGCCGGCAAGCGCGGTCGCCGAGCAGATCACCGCTTGGGTCGCCGTGAAGCCGATGGTCGTCGCGAGCACGCCGAACGCCATTCCCACCGGGACGTACCCGAGGAATATCGGCGTACCCAGACGGATGCCGCGCACGAACCGCGCGGTGCGGGCAGGGGTGTCCGGCGTTTGTGTCGGCGTAGTCGGGGTCACGGCCGAGATGGTAGCACCTCGGGCCCGACAGGTGGCAGGGTTCTTGCGGCACGGGTCAGTGTACGAGCGTCTCCACCGGGTTTCCGAGTGAGGCCGGCACGCCTGCGTGCTGCAGCGTGCGAGACGCGGTACAATGTACGTCCAGGGCGCGCGCGTCTCGAGGAGGCGAGAGCAGTGGAGTTCGTCATCGAGTGCCCCATCGACGGACCGGTCGAGGTCTCGCTCGAGGACATCGACAGTGTCGTGGTTCGCGAGCCCGAGCAGGCGGACATCGTCTTCACGTGCCCCACGTGCGGCAGCGAGGTCGAGGTCACCATCCGCGTTCCCTCCTTCCTTCTCGCAGCGATCGAGTCACTCGCCGAGGAGACCGGTGGGCAGGCCTTCCCGCTTGCGGGCATGGTTGCCCTCAGCATCGAGGTGGAGGGCGCAGTCCACGAGGAGACGGCGGCCCACGATGCCGAGGTCGCCGATGCGTACTGCGAGTACTTCCGCCGTCAGCTCGATTCGATCTCGTGCGTGGACGACGTGCTCGCACAGATCGACAGCGCGGAGTAGCGCTCACCCGGCACGGAACGCTCGGCCGGACCACATCACCCTACCGGTACGTCGTGAACTGCTGCTTCCGTTTCTTGCGCCGGCGCCGCTGCGCCGCGATCCAGACCGGAGCCGTGATCCCCGCTCCTGCGACGAAGCCGCCGATGTGCGCCCACCAGGCGACGCCGCCTGCGGTGGCCTCCGGCGAGATCGAGCCGACACCCTGGACGACCTGCATCAGAAACCAGAATCCGATGACGAACGCAGCGGGCACCTTGGCGAGCTCGATGATGAAGAAGATGGGGATCGCCACGACGACCTTGGTCTTAGGGAATAGCAGCAGGTAGGCGCCGAGCACGCCTGCGATCGCTCCGCTCGCTCCGAGGAGCGGGACATCAGCTGCCCCCTCGATCGCTACGTGCGCGAGTGTGGCCGCGATCCCGGTGCCCAGGTAGAACGCGACGAAGCGCAGCGGCCCGTACCGGTCTTCGATGTTGTTCCCGAAGATCCACAGGTAGAGCATGTTGCCGCCGAGGTGCAGCCATCCGGCATGCAGGAACATCGCCGTCACGAACGTGACCAGGACCGCTGGTGAGGTGGGGTCGGCGACGAAACGAGCCGGATTGAACGCCCATGTGTCGATGAGCTCGAACAGCGCTTGGTCGGCAAGCGAGAGTTCGTAGAAGAACGCCAGCACGTTCGCCGCGATCAGGGACACGGTGACGAACGGGAAGCGCTTCGTCGGGTTCTCGTCGCGAAGAGGAATCATCGGCGTGTGGATTCTGCTACCATCGTGAGCGCGAGTGTAGCGTACCCGCGGGTCACATCTCCATGGGTGACACGTGTCGACCGAGGAGGGTCAATGGAATTCGGCTTGTTGCTCATGTGCTGCGGTGGCGGCGGGATCCTCGTGCTCCTGCTCGTCGCAGCACTGATAGTCCTGTACAACCGGCTCATCGTGCTGCGCAACCGTGTCGACAACGCTTGGTCGCAGATCGACGTGCAGCTCAAGCGCCGCTACGACCTGATTCCCAATCTGGTCGAGACGGTCAAGGGCTACATGACGCATGAGGCCGAGACACTCGAGAAGGTCACGCAAGCGCGCAACATGGCGATCAACGCGGGCACGGTCAAGGAGCAGGGCGCCGCGGAGAACATGCTGACGTCTACGCTCAAGAGCCTCTTTGCGGTGGCCGAGGCGTACCCGGATCTCAAGGCGAACCAGAACTTCATGATGTTGCAAGAAGAGCTGTCAGGCACCGAGGGCAAGATCGCCTACGCGCGCCAGTTCTACAACGATTCGGTGATGAGCTTCAACACGGCTATACAGAAGTTCCCAGCCAACATCATCGCCGGGATACTCGGGTTCTCGCAGCGTGACTACTTCGAGATCGAGGTGGAAGCCCGCGAGGCCGTCCAGGTGCAGTTCTAGGCGCCGAGGACCGGTCTGATGAGGTGACGCGTGTGTCACCGGTCGGGTGATGTCTCGATGTACGATCAGATAACAGCGAACAAGTTCAAGAGCGCCGCGCTCGTCGTCTTCTTCATGCTGCTCGTGTTGGCGGTGGGGTGGGCGTTCGCCTTCTACACCGATTCGGGTGCGTTCGGCCTCGTGCTCGCTCTTATCGTCGTGTTCGTGGTGACGTGGGGCTCGTACTGGTACTCAGACCGCATCGTGCTATCGATGAGCCGGGCGCGTCCGGTCGATCGGGACATCGAGCCGTACCTCGTCAACGTGGTAGAGGGCCTCTCGATCGCTGCCGGGCTTCCGGTGCCCCGTGCCTACGTCATCGAGGATCCGGCGCCGAATGCGTTCGCGACAGGACGCAATCCCCGAAACGCCGCGATCGCCGTGACCACCGGTCTGATGGAGAAGCTCGACCGGCTCGAACTCGAGGGAGTCGTGGCGCACGAGCTCGCACACATCAAGAACTACGACACGCTCGTGCAGACGCTTGCCGCGGTCATGGCGGGCACGATCGTTCTTCTTTCGGACTGGATGATGCGGACCATGTGGTTCGGCGGAGGGCGCAGGCGCGGCGGAGGGCGCGATGGGGGAGGCAACGCGATACTTATGATCATCGCGCTCACCCTCATGATTCTCGCGCCGATCTTCGCGGCGATCATCCAGATGGCCATCTCGCGCAAGCGGGAGTACCTCGCGGACGCCAACGGAGCGCTTCTGACTCGCTACCCTCCCGGACTTGCGAGTGCGCTGCGTAAGATCTCCTCGGACCACAACCGGCTTGCAGTGGCGAACAAGGCGACGGAGGCCCTCTACATCTACAACCCGTTGAGCGACTACGGTGGCCGCATGAACAACCTGTTCAACACGCACCCGCCTATCGAGGACCGCATCGCCCGTCTCGAGGCGATGTGACGTGGCGGCACTGACCTATCCCGCCATCGACCCGGTCCTCTTCGCGATCGGGCCGTTCGCCGTGCGCTGGTACGGGCTCGCCTACGTGGCCGGGTTCATCGCGGGTGCGCTCGTGTTGCGGTGGCTGTCTCGCCGCTGGGAGGTGGGACTTACCGACGATGACGTCATGGCCTCGCTCCTGTGGGGCGCGGTCGGCCTGCTCGTCGGGGCCCGTGTGGGTTACGAGTTGTTCTACGGTCTCGATCGCCTGCGCGCCGATCCGCTCTCGTTCTTTCGCGTCTGGGAGGGCGGGATGTCGTTCCACGGCGGTCTCGTGGGACTCATCATCGCCGGTCTCATCCTTGCGCCGCGATTCGGAGTGCCGTTCCTCCGGTTGGCGGACATGGTCGCCGTGGGTGCTCCGATCGGCATCTTCTGCGGGCGCGTCGCGAACTTCATCAACGCCGAGTTATGGGGACGGGTCACCGACGTCCCGTGGGCGATGGTCTTTCCCGGGGCGGGTCCGCTGCCGCGCCATCCCTCCCAGCTCTACGAGGCGCTGCTCGAGGGGGTCGTGCTGTTCTGCGTGATGCTCTGGCTCGCGCGGCGCAAACGACCTGAAGGATTCATGCTCGGCGTGTTCTTGAGCCTCTACGCCGTCGCTCGCATCTTCGTCGAGTTCTTCAGGGAGCCCGACGCGCACATCGGTCTCATCGCGGGCGTTCTCACTATGGGGCAGCTCTTGACGCTACCCGTTCTTGCGGTGGGCGTGTGGCTCGTCGTTAGGGCCGCGCGACACGTGTCCGGGTCCGAGCGGGAGCGCGGCGGCCGCGTCGACTAGGCAGCCGGGTCATCGAGCGGGAAATCCCCCAGTCTGCTCGGGGCAGATCGTGCCCGCCGGCTTCCAGCACGGCGCTTCGCGATCGAGGCACTTGACGCTCTCGGACGGACGAAGCGCGAGCGGCGGGTTGCAGTGAGCGCAGAAGAACCGGGGCAGCGACCCTACGAGGTCTTTGAGTTCGACATCGTCGTACGCGGCAGGATCGGGTTGCTCGACGATGTGTAGGAGAGAGCACGGCATGGGCTCACTCTAGTCCGGATGACGGTTTCATGGCAATCGGGTATTCGCGTTGACCCCGCACCAGCGAGCCCGTATGCTTCGGCGGGTACACCTCAGGGAGGTACCGTGAAGGAAGTCTGGCAGAAGTACAAGACGTACATAATCATCGGCGCAGTCGTCGCCGCCCTTGCCCTCGCCGGCGTGGTGCTCGCGGTCTTGGGCGTGTTCGATAGGGGCGACGAGGAGACCTCTCCGGAGGTCACCTCGGCATGGCCGACGGCCGTCATGGAGCGCATCATCCCGCAACCTCCCGAGCCGGTCCGATGGCCACTGACCGGGTTGGAGGCCTCGTCGGCCGAGGAGGTCGCCGGCACTCGCATCGTCGCGGTCAAGATCGAGAACTCGCCGGCAGCGCGCCCGCAGACCAACCTCGACCGGGCCGATGTCGTCTACGAGGCGCTTACCGAGGGCGGCATCACGCGTTTCAACGCGTTCTACCACTCCGACACCCCCGACGAGATCGGCCCGGTGCGGAGCGCGCGTCCCTCAGACGTCCTGCTCGTGCCGCAGTACGCGGCCCTGTTCGCCAACTCCGGGGCGAACCAGGCGGTCCTTGGACGCATGCGTTCGGCGGGTATCGAGAACATGGACCACGGGAGCACCGGAGCCGCGTACTGGCGGGTGCGTGGCCGTGCAGCTCCGCACAACCTGGCCGTCGACATCGCACGCGTCCGAGAGGCCGCCGCCGCTCGTGGCTACTCCGCGGCACAGCGGCTCGACGGGCTTGCGTTCGCTCCGTCGGTCGACCCCGATCTGGCGGCGCCGCCCACCACCGACATCAATATCCCGTTCTCGCCCCAGAACCGCGTCGAGTGGTCGTACTCGGCCGAGGAGAACGCGTACCTGCGCACGAACAACGGCCAGCGTCACGCAGACCGGGTGTCGGGCGAGCAGTATCGTGCGCGCAACGTCGTGGTCATGTGGACGCAGACATCCGGCGGTGGGCCGGGTGGCACGCTCGAGATATCGCTCGTGGGCTCGAACCGCGTTTCCATCTTCCGCGACGGAGTCCGCATCGATGGCACGTGGGAGGCAGAGGCCGACAAGCCGCCGGTGTTCCGCGACGCAGAGGGGCGGATCGTCCGGCTCGCACCCGGCCAGACGTGGTTCCAGGTCGTGCCGACCAACGTCGATATCATCGTGCGCTAGCAGCCCAGAGCGCGTTTCCGGTGGTACAATCCTATGACCGCTCATCCCTCCGGGCGCAGCGGCCCGGTCGACCACTATCGAAGGAGTCCCGACGGTGAGTGATTCATCTACTCAGATCGGCACGTTGCGCGTGAAGACCGGCCTTGCCGAGATGCTCAAGGGCGGCGTCATCATGGACGTCGTCGACGCCGAGCAAGC
>SLCP01000020.1 GCA_007125735.1 Coriobacteriia bacterium
TCGCGCCCGCCGCACGGATGGCATCCTCGGCGATCCTGTCGAGCCGCTCCGTGGTGATGCCCGGTCGCACTGCTTGACCCACGAGTCGCAGCGCGCGGGCCGCAAGCCGGCCAGCCGCTCGCATCTTGTCGATCTCCGCTGGCGATTTGCAGACGATCACGCGATCAGGACTACCCTTCGACGACGCTGCGCACGTCTTCGAAGACCTCATCGACCGGCCGATCTCCGTCGATCTGCTTGAGCAAGCCCTTCGTGCGATAGTAGTCGACGAGGGGCGCCGTCGAACGATCGTAGACGGCAAGACGGTTGGTGACCGTCTCGACGGTATCGTCATCGCGCTGGTACAGTTCGCCACCGCACGCATCGCACTTCGTCGGGTCCGCTGGCGGATCCGCGATGAGGCTGTAGATCTTGCCGCAGGAGGTGCACGTCCTGCGCGAGGTGAGTCGCTTGACGATGACGTCTCGTGCCACATCGATGCTGACCACCGCGTCGAGTTCGCGACCGAGCTCCTCGAGCGCCCGGTCGAGTGCCTCGGCCTGCGCGTCGGTACGCGGGAATCCGTCGAGTATGAAGCCCTCCTCGGCGTCAGGTTCCTGGAGGCGGTTCTTGACGAGGCCGATGACCACGAAGTCGGGCACGAGCTCGCCTGCATCCATGTATTTCTTGGCCTGCATGCCGAGGGGCGTTCCGTCCGCTACCGCTTTCCGGAGGATATCGCCGGTTGATATGTGAGGGATGCCCCACGCCTCGATCATCTTCTCGGCCTGCGTGCCCTTGCCTGCACCAGGAGCGCCCAACAGAACGACGTTCATCGTGCCACCCCTTCCCTGCACACGTTGACGGAATCGCTGCCGGTCGTCATCACTTGAAGAACCCGTCGTAGTGCCGCATCTTAAGCTGGCTCTCCAGCTGAGTCATCGTCTCGAGCGCGACGCCCACCATGATGAGGATCGACGCGCCGCCGAACTGTTCGAGAACGGTCACACCGGTCGCCCGGAACAACGCTGTCGGTGCGATCGCGACGAGCGCGAGGAAGACCGCTCCGGGAAGCGTGATGCGGTTCATCGTCTTCTCAAGGTACGTGATGGTCGCTTTGCCCGGACGCACACCGGGGATGAAGCCGCCGTTCTTGCGCAGGTTGTCCCCGAGATCGATCGGGTTGAAGACGAGCGCCGTGTAGAAGTAGGTGAAGAAGATGATCATTCCGGCGAACAGAGCGTAGTAGAGCCACCCGGCTGCGAGCGCGTTACCCGCCGCCTGCAGCCACTCCACACCGGTCAGCGCCGCGAGCTGTGCCGGGAAGAAGAGCACCGCCGACGCGAAGATGATCGGGATGACGTTAGCGGCGTTCAGCTTCAGCGGGATGTACGTGCCGGACCCGCCATAGACCTTGCGGCCGACGACTCGCCTGGCGTACTGGACGGGAATCCTCCGCTGCCCCTGATTGATGGTCACGATCGCGGCGACAACGAACACGAAGATGAGGATCAGCGCGATCGTCATGGCTACATCGCCCAGCTGAACCGCTTGCACGATGGCGATCGGGAAGCGGGCCACGATGCTCGCGAAGATCATGAGCGACATGCCGTTTCCGATGCCGCGCTGGGTGATGAGTTCGCCCATCCACATGATGAGCGCGGTCCCCGCCACGAGCGTGAGCACGATGACGAACCGCAGGAACAGGCCGAGTGTCACGCCGGCTTGCGCGAGCGTGGTCTGGAACAATCCGATCATCGCGATCGCCTGCACGGTCGCGATACCGAGCGTCAGGTAGCGAGTTGTCTGCGTGATCTTGCGACGACCGGTCTCGCCTTCCTTGGCCCACTGCTCGACCTTGGGGATGACGCCCTGCAGCAGCTGCATGATGATCGATGCGGTGATGTAGGGCATGATGCCGAGAGCGAAGATCGCGAAGTTCTCGAGCGCGCCTCCTGAGAACAGGTTGAGCAGACCGAGCGCGGCCTGCCCTTCGATGATGTCTTGGACCGCTCCCAGATCGACGCCTGGCACAGGGATGTGCGCACCGATCCGGTAGAGGCCTACGATCGTGAGCGTGAACAGGATGCGGCGACGCAGCTCCGGTACCCTGAACGCATTCGCGATTGCGTTGATCACGGCGTATCGACCGTCCCCCCTGCTGCCTCGATCTTGGCCCGAGCGGCACCCGACACCTTGTCGACCTTGACGGTGAGGGCCTTGGTCAGCTCGCCATCACCGAGCACCTTCACGGGTGCGGTCTTCGACTTGATGATGCCGGCTGCGTGAAGCGCATCGATGTCGACGGTCGAACCTGCCTCGAACCGCTCGTCGAGACGTGAGACGTTGACGACCGCGTACTCGACCCTGAAGCGGTTCTTGAAACCGGGAAGCTTGGGCAGGCGCATGTGGAGCGGGTTCTGACCGCCCTCGAAGCCCGGGCCCTTGCCACCGCCCGCTCTCGAGAGCTGGCCGTCGCTTCCACGCCCGGAGCGGCCACCGTGGCCCGAACCGTGTCCTCGGCCGACCCTCTTGGCCTTCTTACGTGATCCCGGTGCCGGGAACAAATCGTGTATCTGCATCGTACGCTCTCCTTACTCGCGATACCGCCCGGACGGACCGTGCGGTGCCGGCCGCTCGCCGCCGGCTGACTCCATGTGTGTCGACCGTTGAATCGTGACGCAGGCCCCAGACGGCCTAGGCCTCCTCGACCTCGACCAGGTGCTTGACTTTGAACACCATCCCGCGGATGACCGGGGTGTCGTCTTGCTCGACGGTGTGGTTGATTCGCTTGAGGCCGAGTGCCCGTACGGTCGCCTTCTGATCGGCTGGCGACCCGATGATGCTCTTGACCTGCTTGATCTTCAATCGCTTTGCGTCCGCTGCCACGACTTACTCCTCCCAACCGTACAGCTGGCCCACGGTCTTGCCGCGACGAGCCGCTATCTCTTCAGGGCTGGCGAGTGACTTCAGGCCCTCGGCGGCAGCCTTGACCATGTTGAGCGCGTTGTCGGTCCCAAGGGACTTGGACAGGATGTCCTGGATGCCGGCGAGCTCGAGCAACGCGCGCACGGGACCGCCCGCGATGATCCCGGTACCGGGGGCCGCAGGCTTGAGCAGGACCTTGCCTGCACCGAAGCGGCCGATGATCTCATGGGGAATGGTGTTCTCGGCCAGCGGCACTTTGAACATGTTCTTGCGTGCGTCCTCGATGCCCTTCTTGATGGCGATCGGCACTTCCTGGGACTTGCCCATGCCGACACCCACGTTGCCTGCTCCGTCGCCCACGACGACCAGAGCCGTCAGCGCGAACCTGCGGCCACCTTTGACCACCTTGGACACGCGGTTGATGTAGACGACCTTTTCCTGGAGCTCCGAGACCGGGGCCTCTCTGCGAGCCATACCGTATCCTCCCTTAGAACTTGAGTCCGGCGCTTCGCGCACCGTCGGCCAGAGCTTGGACGCGCCCGTGATACAGGCGACCGCCACGGTCGAAGACCGCCTCGGTCACGCCCGCCTCGAGCGCGCGGCGCCCGAGAGCTTCACCGACGGCTTTCGCGGCGTCTCGATGTGCGCCCGACTTGAGCGCGGGACGCAGCTCGCCGTCGATGCTCGACGCCGACACCACGGTGTTGCCGGTGACGTCGTCGATCAGTTGTGCGTAGATGTGCGCGTTCGTACGCGTCACGCGGAGCCGGGGCCTCTCGGCGGTCCCGCTCACGCGGCCTCGTACCCTCCGCTGCCGGCGGGCCAGGCCCGCGGTCTTGGCTCTCAGTCGCTCCATGCCTTCACTACTCTCCTCGTCCATTCCGGCTCACGCCGGAGACCCTGACGTCTACTTGGCGGTCTTTCCGACCTTGCGGCGCACGTACTCGCCCTCGTACCTCACACCTTTGCCCTTGTAAGGCTCCGGCGGGCGGAACGCCCTGATCTCGCTCGCGATCTGACCGACCCTCTGCTTGTCGATGCCGCTCACGATGACCTTGGTGGGCACGGGGACCTCGAACGTGATGTCCTTCTCGCCCTTCACGACCACCGGATGACTGAAGCCGAGTGCCAACTCCAAGTCGCTACCCTTGAGTTGCGCGCGGTACCCCACGCCGATGATCTCGAGCGTCTTGGAGAACCCTTCCGAGACACCGGTGACCATGTTGGCGACGAGGCTGCGGGTCAGCCCGTGCAGCGCCCGGTGCGTGCGGCTGTCGCTCGGACGGGCGACCACGATCTCGTCACCCTCCATCGTGATGGACATCTCCTCATTGAACACTGATTCCAGCTGGCCCTTGGGTCCCTTGATGGTCACCTTCGAGCCTTCGATTGTCACCTGTACCCCGGACGGGACCGGGATGGGCTGTTTGCCGATTCGAGACACGGCTGTCGCTCCTTTCTCAGTCCTGTCCGGTCACCAGATGTAGGCGATGACTTCACCGCCGACGCCCTCTTTGCGGGCGCCTTTCTCGGTCATGACGCCCTTCGATGTCGAGATCACTGCGATCCCGAGTCCGCCGAGGACCCGCGGCAGCTCATCCTTCTTCGCGTAGACACGAAGTCCGGGCTTGCTGATGCGACGGATGCCGGTGATCGTTCGCTCGCGCTTCGGGCCGTACTTGAGGACGACCTCGAGGGAGTCCTGCACGTCGCCGGAGACGACGCGGTAGTCCTCGATGTAGCCCTCCTCCTTCATGATACGCGCGATCTCGACGAGCTTCTTGGAAGAAGGGATCGTCGTCGAGGGCTTGAACGCGGCGTTCGCATTGCGTACCCGCGTCAACATATCGGCGATGGGATCTGTCATGCTCATGATGGTGCTCCTCCTATGGTTCGCACGGATGACTCCGGCCCGGCGGTTCGCCCCAGCCCTTGGCTGATGCGCCTGCCGGACGAAGCTTCAACGACGCGCCGCCTACCAGCTGGCCTTGCGGACGCCGGGAAGTTCGCCGCGGCTCGCGAGTTCGCGCACGCAGATCCGGCACAGGCCGAACTGCCGGTAGTACGCTCGCGGTCTGCCGCACCTGTTGCAGCGGTTGACCGCGCGCACCCCGAACTTGGGCGCTCGCTTCGCCTTGGCGATCATCGACTTCTTTGCCACTTCGAAACCTCCTTGCCGCGACCACGCCTCGATGACGTGGCCGTACGGTCTCTATCGCTTGAACGGGAAACCGAATGCGCCGAGGAGCGCCTTGGCTTCATCGTCTGTTTTCGCTGTCGTGACGAACGTGATGTCCATACCTCTAATGCGATCGACCTTGTCGTAGTCGACCTCCGGGAAGATCAGTTGCTCGGTAACACCCATCGAGTAGTTGCCCCGACCGTCGAACGACTTCGTCGACAGTCCGCGGAAGTCGCGCACGCGCGGAATCGCCGTCGACATGAGCCGGTCGAAGAACTCCCACATGCGCTCTCCGCGCAGAGTCACCTTCGCTCCGATGGGCATGCCCTGACGAAGCTTGAAGCCTGCGATCGACTTCTTGGCGCGAGTCACCATCGGCTTCTGGCCGGTCACCGTCGCCAGATCCTCCATGGCGGCGTCGAGCTGCTTGGCATCGGCGACGGCCTGACCTACGCCCATGTTGACCACGATCTTCTCGAGTCGCGGCACCATGTTGACGTTCTCGTATCCGAACTGCTCGAGCAGCGCGGGGACCACTTCGTCCCGGTACCGCTCCTTGAACCGTGCTGCCACCTGTTCTACCTCCGTCTTCTTGCTGTGCACCGGATTTCCGACCCGGCGCTCCGCATCCGGGGCCTCCGGAGCGGACCGTGTATCGGCACCGACTACTTGTCGATGTCCTTGCCACACTTCTTGCACACGCGTACGCGATTCCCGGCCTCACGACGACGTCCGACGCGGGTGGCCTGTGCGCAGCTCGGGCAGACGAGCATGACGTTGCTCGCGTGGATCGTGCCCTCGATCTCGAGGATCCCGCCCTTGGGCTGACGCTGCGTCGCCCTCTGGGTCTTCTTGATCATGTTGACGTGCTCGACCACGAGGCGCTCCCGGTGCGGGTACACGCGCAGGACGCGGCTTTCCTTGCCCTTGTCCTTGCCGGTGATGACCTTGACCCGGTCGCCCTTGCGGATAGTAAGAGACTTCGACATCTGCTTCCGGCCCTCCCTATATGACCTCGGGCGCAAGAGACACGATCTTCATGTAGCGACGGTCACGCAGCTCTCGTGCAACCGGGCCGAAGATGCGGGTGCCCCGCGGATTACCCTGGGGATCGATGATGACCGCAGCGTTCTCGTCGAACTTGATGTAGCTGCCGTCGGGACGACGTACCTCTTTCTTGGTGCGGACGACGACCGCGCGAACGATCTCGCCTTTCTTGACGGTGCCGTTCGGGATGGCCTCCTTCACGGTGGCCACGATGGTGTCGCCCACGCGCGCGTAGCGGCGCTTGGACCCTCCGAGCACCTTGATGCAGAGCACTCGACGTGCCCCGGAGTTGTCGGCTACCTTGAGCCGCGATTCCGCCTGTATCATCTCTTCTCTTCCTCCGAAACCGTGTCGGCACGTGAGCGGTGCACCTCTGTCGGTGCACGTCGACGGCCGCCTCTACTTTGCCTTCTCCACGATCTCGACGAGCCGCCAGCGCTTCATCTTCGAGAGCGGACGGGTCTCCATGATCTGGACGAGATCGCCCACCTGGGCGGCGTTCTCTTCGTCGTGCGTATGGAACTTGGTGCTGCGGGTGATCATCTTGCCGTAGAGCGGGTGACGCTTCCGGTTCGACACCTCGACCACGCAGGTCTTCTCGCCGCCGGCAGAGACGACGATACCCTGCCGGACCTTTCGACTGTTGCGCTCAGTAGTCATTGCGTTTCCTCCACCGTCCTCTAGGACGCCTGTGCGTCACGTGACGCACCGATCTCACGGGCACGCAACTCAGTCAGCAGTCGCGCGATATCCTTCTTGACGAAGCCGATGCGCGCCGGGTTGTCGAGCTGCCCTGTCGCGAGTTGGAACCGCAGATTGAACAGTTCCGCGCGAGCCTCTTTGACCTTCTCGACCAAGTCAGAGTCCTCAAGACCCTGTATCTCGTTTGTCTTCATCTACGCTTCACCACCAGCATCGGAACGAGTCACGAACTTGCACTTGATGGGCAGCTTGTTAGCAGCAAGCCTCATCGCTTCCTTGGCGACCTCCTCGGGCACACCAGCCACCTCGAACATCACGCGACCGGGCTTCACGACAGCCACCCACTTCTCGGGATTGCCCTTGCCCGAACCCATCCTGGTCTCGGCAGGCTTCTGAGTCACCGGCTTGTCCGGGAAGATGTTGATCCACACCTTGCCGCCACGCTTCATGTGGCGCGTCATAGCGACACGCGCCGCCTCGATCTGGCGGTTGGTGACCCATGCGGGCTCGAGGGCCTTGAGTCCGAAGTCACCGTACTGGACGCTGGTTCCGCCCTTGGCCATACCCTTCATCGAGCCACGCTGTACCTTGCGGTGCTTCACTCGCTTGGGGAGCAGCATCTTACGACCTCCCTCCACGATCGTTGCGACGGCCGCGCGACGGCGGCGCATCGGTCGGCGACGGCAGTTCCTGCCCCGGCAGGACCTCGCCGCGGTAGATCCAGACCTTCACGCCGATCGCGCCCATTGTCGTGCGCGCCTCGGCGGTGCCGTAGTCGATCTTCGCCCTCAGAGTGTGCAGCGGGACCCTGCCCTCGCGGTACCACTCACGGCGACCCATGTCCGACCCGCCGAGGCGGCCGGAGCACTGGATCCTGATACCGAGCGCGCCGCTCTTCATCGCGGAGGCCACAGCCTTGCGCATCGCACGCCGGAAGGCCACACGACCCTCGAGCTGCTCGGCGACGCTCTGCGCGACGAGGACCGCGTCGAGCTCGGGGCGCTTGATCTCGACGATGTTCACGGCAACGGTCGACCCGGTGAGCTTCTCGAGGTCCTTGCGCAGCGCATCGACCTCCGAGCCCTTCTTGCCGATGACGATGCCCGGGCGGGCGGTCCACAACTCGACGACCACCTTGTCGCCCTTGCGCTCGATCTCAACGCGAGACACCGCGGCGCGACGAAGGCGCGTGCTGAGGTACTTGCGAATCTCCAGGTCCTGCTCGAGCGTCGCACTGTACTCCTTGCCGGCGTACCAGCGAGAGCGCCACTGCTCGGTGATGCCGAGCCTCAGACCAA
>SLCP01000147.1 GCA_007125735.1 Coriobacteriia bacterium
AAGGGTGGCGTCCTCGAGTACCTGCGCCCGGACGGTAAGACGCAGGTCACCGTGAAGTACGAGGACGGTGCGCCCGTTGGTGTCGAGAAGATCCTCATCTCGACCCAGCACGCCGACGGCGTCGACATCGAGGGGCTGCTCAAGCCTGACCTCGTCGAGCATGTGATCAAGCCGGTCTTCGACCTTGAGGGCATCGAGTACACCTCGGCCGAGGTGTACGTGAACCCGACGGGCCGCTTCGTGATCGGTGGGCCGATGGGCGACACCGGTCTGACCGGCCGTAAGATCATCGTCGACACGTACGGTGGTATGGGTCGACACGGCGGCGGCGCATTCTCCGGCAAGGACTGCACGAAGGTAGACCGCTCGGCGACATACGCCGCTCGCTGGGTAGCGAAGAACGTCGTCGCTGCCGGACTTGCCGAGCGATGCGAGATCCAACTCGCGTACGCGATCGGTGTCGCACACCCGCTTTCGGTGTTCGTCGAGACCTTCGGCACCGAGAAGATCGCTGTCGGTGCGATCGAGAGTGCTATCGCCGAGGTCTTCGATCTGCGGCCGGGGGCGATCATCCGCGATCTCGACCTTCGTCGGCCGATCTACCGCAAGACGGCTGCGTACGGGCACTTCGGGCGCGCCGACAAGGACTTCACGTGGGAGCGGACCGACCGTGCGGATGCTCTCGCGGAGGCTGCCGGCCTCAACGACTGACCGGCTCGCGCGCTCGGTTCGGAGGCCGTCGGCACACGATGTCGGCGGCCTCCGGTATGCTTGCGCTGATTGCGCTCGATGACGAATTCCGGGAGGCAGATGATGGCTGTTGCGCGCGTCGCACTCGACATACCTGCGCGCGCGCTGGCCGATGCCTTCGATTACGACATCCCGCCGAATCTTGAGTCCGAGGCGCGCGTCGGCTGCGCGGTTCTCGTCGAGTTCGGACATCGCAAGGCGGTCGGCCACGTGGTGGACGTGGTCGCTTCGAGCGATGTGCCTGGACGCAAGCCCCTGTGCGCGGTCCTCTCGCCACCGCGATTCGACGAGGTCTCCGCACGGCTCGCGGCGTGGATAGCCGGTGAGTACGTCGCGCCCCTCGCCGATGCGGTCCGCCTCTTCTTGCCCTCCGGCTCGGTGCCTGAGGTCGCCAAGACCGATGACGGCTGGCAGCTGGTGCGACCGCGGGTGCGCCAAGCGACCGAACGAGTCGTGGAGATCTGTGGGGACGCTGGGTTCGTGCCAGCCGTCTCCGCGACACGCCAGCGCGCGGTCCTGGACGCGCTCGCGGCCGGACCGCTCACCACGGGCGAGCTGAACGCGCTTCTCGGACCGGTGTCATCGGTCGTGACCCGGCTCTCGGAGGCTGGCGCGGTGAGGGTGCGCGAGCGACAACGGTCACGCGGCCCTGCGCCGGTGTCGCGCCCCGCCCCCAGGCACGAGGAGCTCTCGGTGGGACAGAGCGGCGCACTGGATACGATAGATGCCGCACAGCCGGGTTCATGGGTCGTGGTCAAGGGCGTGACGGGCTCGGGCAAGACCGAGGTCTACCTGAGGGCTATCGAGAAGGTACGCGCTGCGGGTCGCGGTGCGATCGTGCTGGTTCCCGAGATATCGCTCACTCCTCAGACCGTCGGACGATTCCGTTCGCGCTTCGGTGATGAGATAGCGGTCTTGCACAGCCGCCTGTCTGCCGGCGAACGCTTCGACGAGTTCGAGCGGGTCGCGCGCGGCGAGGCGCGGGTCGTGGTCGGCGCGCGCTCCGCGCTGTTCGCCCCCGTGACCGATCTCGGGATCGTCGTGATAGACGAGGAGCACGAGACCTCCTACAAGCAGGGCTCATCCCCGCGATATCACGCTCGCGAGGTGGCGCGTCGGCTCGTAGAGCTGCGCTCGGCCGTTCTCGTGACCGGTAGCGCGACTCCCTCGATGGAGTCGTTGCACGCAGCGGAGACCGGTCGGTGCGCGTTGTGCGAGTTGCCCGAGCGTGTGGGAGGTGGAGCGCTGCCCGAGATCGACGTCGTCGACCTCGGCGCAGAGTTCGCCACCGGGAACCGCTCGATGTTCTCGCGGCGACTCGTCGAAGAGCTCATCGGCGTGCAGGAGCGCGGCGAGAAGGCCATCCTCCTCATGAACCGTCGAGGCTACGCGTCGTTCCTTCTGTGCCGGGAGTGCGGTCACGTACCCGGGTGCGACCGGTGTTCGACATCGCTCACGTTCCACGAGACCGGACCCGTGCTCATGTGCCACCACTGCGCCGCGCGGGTCGCCGTCCCCCCCGTGTGCCCCAAGTGCGAGAGCCCGTACCTCCGCCGCTTCGGCGCAGGAACGCAACGCGTGGCCGAGGAGGTCGCACTCGTGGTCCCGGAGCTGCCGGTGGTGAGGATGGACGCCGACACGACCTCGAACAAGGGCGGTCACGAGCGAAGGCTCGCGGAGTTCGAATCACACTCCTCGGCGGTGCTGGTCGGCACCCAGATGCTCGCCAAGGGGCTCGACTACCCGAGCGTGACCCTCGTCGGGGTCGTGACTGCGGACACGACGTTGCATCTTCCCGACGTGCGCGCCGGCGAGCGCACCTTTCAGATGCTCGAACAGGTGGCCGGTCGGGCTGGGAGGGGACCGCAGGGCGGCCGGGTGATCATACAGACGTACTGGCCGGAGCACGCGGCGATTCGCGCGGTCGTGACCCGCGACCCGGAGGTGTTCTACGCCCAAGATCGTGGTGAGCGCAGAGACCTCGGGTATCCGCCGTTCGGTCGTATCGCGAACATCACCCTCACGGCACGCGTTCGCTCCCGCGCCAAAGAGCATGCGGACGTCATCGCTCGAACCATCGCCGAGCACGCTCCTGAACAGGTGCGGGTCCTCGGACCATCTCCGGCGCCCCTTGCTCGCATCAAGGACCGCTACCGGTGGCACGTGCTCGTCAAGGCGTCCGAGGGACACCCGCTATCGGAGCTGGTACGTGCCGCGCTCGCCGCGGTACCGTCCGCATCCGACGTATCGGTCGCCCCAGACATCGACCCGCTCGATCTCATGTGAGGTCGCTCGGATGGGCGTGGGGTAGAATACCGGCAGGAAGATTGCTGGTATCGAGGAGGCCGCACCCACGGCCACCTATATATGACGTACCGGAGGTAGCGCCCGCGATGCGCATCTTGGAACACCCGAATCCCGCGCTCAAGCAGCGTTCGCACGAGGTCGACCCGGCGAGCGACACCGAGTTGCGCCCACTCGTCGCTGCCATGGCACGGGCGATGTACGACGCGCCGGGGGTCGGACTGGCCGCCCCGCAGCTCGGCGTCGTCAAACGGGTCATCGTCTATGACGTGGATGACGAACTCATCGCGGTCTGCAACCCTGTGATCGTGGAGCGCTCCGAGGAGTCGGAGTGCGAGGAAGAGGGCTGCCTTTCGGTCCCAGGCGTCGGCGTCCCCATCGAGCGCAGTGCCTGTGTGACGTGTGAGGGCGTGGACCTCGACGGCGCTCCGATACGTATCGAGGCCGAGGGTCTTCTCGCGCGTGTGCTGCAGCACGAGATCGACCACCTCGACGGCGTGCTCATCTTGGAGCGGTGTTCGGCCGAGGACCGGCGTGACGCGATCCGTCGCTACAACGAGGTACACGAGCAGGTTGGCTGAGTTCGCAACCTGGTGAGGGGGATCCCGTTGAAGGTCGTCTTCATGGGCACGCCAGAGTTCGCCTTGCCGTCGCTTCGCGCGCTTCACTCTCGTCACGAGGTCGTTGCGGCCTATACGCAGCCCGATCGGCCGTCGGGGCGGGGCCGTGCGCAGAGACCTTCGCCGGTCAAGGAGCTTGCGGGCGAATTCGGGGTACCGGTGCGCCAACCGCGAACCCTGCGCGATGCGGACGAGATCGCTCACCTTCGCGCGCTTGCGCCCGATGTCGTCTGCGTCGCAGCGTACGGCATGATCCTCCCGCCCGAGCTGCTGGCGATCCCTCCTCACGGCTGCATCAACGTCCACGCATCGCTTCTGCCTCGCTATCGTGGCGCCGCCCCGGTGCACCGCGCGATCCTCTCGGGCGAACGGGTGACGGGCGTCTCCATCATGAAGATGGAGGAGGGTCTCGATACCGGTCCGTACGCGCTCCAGGTGGAGGTGCCGGTTGGAGAGTCGACGGTCGAAGAACTCACCGACACGCTCTCGGTCATCGGAGCACATGCTCTTCTGGACGTGCTCGAGCAAGTCGAGAACGGGACTGTCGCGTGGACGCCGCAGGACGACTCCGTCGCCACCTACGCTTCCAAGATCACCCGTGACGACGTCTCTCTCGATCCTGCCATGAGCGTCGCCGAGGCGATGCGGAGAGTGAGAGCCTCAACGCGGAGCGCCTCGACGAGGATCTGTCTCGATGGGCGCACGCTGACCGTGCTCTCTGTCGCGCCCGCCGACATCGCTGTCGAGTCTGGGGCCGTGTCGGTCGAAGCGGGACAACCGGTCATCGGATTCGCAGATGGCGCGCTCGTTCTCACTGAGGTGCGTCCCGAGGGCCGGTCCTTGATGGAGGGATCGTGCTTCGCCAGAGGCGCACGCCTCGATGCCGGGTGCGCGTGGGAGCGGTGCGAGTGAGCGTCGGATCGCCTCGCCGGGTGGCCCGGACCGTGCTCGGCGAGGTGCGTACGCGCGGAGCGTGGGGGAGCGCGCTGCTCAGGACGGCGATCGACACCGCAGGGCTCGATGCACGCGACGCCGCTCTCGCGACGCGACTCGTGTACGGCACCATCTCTGCTGAAGGCACCCTCGACGAGGCACTCGACCGGCATCTCTCCAGACCACGGCGGGTACACCCGCTCGTGCGCGACATCATGAGGATGGCCGCCTACGAGCTCTTGTTCGCCCGCACGCCCGCACATGCAGTCGTACACGACGCGGTCGCGGCTGTTCGCGCAGCACACCCCTCATCCGCAGGAATGGCGAACGCGGTGTTGAGGCGTGTCTCCGAGGACGTCGTATCGTTTCCGTGGGGCGATCCCGAAACGGACCGGGACGCCTTGGCACGCGCGAGCGCCCACCCACGCTGGATCGTCGATCTCCTTTTCGAGGACCTCGGCCCTGCACGCGCGCGGGACATGCTCGATGCCGCCCGCGAACCCGCCCCGCTGTACGTCGCGGTGAACCCCTTCCTTGCGACCCTCGAAGCAATCGTCGACGAGATCGCTGCTCTTGGCGTCGAGGTGGTGGAGTACGGGCCACCGGGTTGTTTGCACGTCTCGCCGAGCGCCCCGGTGCTCCGTTCCGACGTGGTGTCCCGCGGTGCCTGCATCGTGAGCGATGCTGCCGCCCAACTGGTGGCCACACTCGCAGCTCCTCCTCCTGGCGGGACCGCCGTCGATATCGCGGCTGGGCGGGGGAGCAAAACGGTGCTGATGCAGTCGGCGGCGTTGCGCGCCGGCGGCACCGCTGCCATCACCGCTTCGGACATCCATCCCTTCAAAGTGGAGATCGTACGCGAGCGCCTCGATCTCCTCCGCGTCCCAGATGTCACGGGCGTCGTCGCCGATGCCACCTGTGAAGAGGCCGTTGAAGTGATCGGCGGAGAGGGATCGGCCGACAGCGTCCTGGTGGACGCGCCGTGCTCGAACCTCGGCACGCTGCGACGCCACCCGGAGAAGCGATGGCGTCTCGCTCCCGAGGAGATAGAGTCGCTCGCCTCTCTCGGGGAGCGCATGCTTCGTGTTGCCTCGCGCCTTGTCCGTCCCGGCGGTTTCGTGGTGTACTCGACCTGCACGGTGACGCGGCGCGAGAACTCAGACGTCGTCGAGGCGTTTCTCGCGAGCGATGCGGGAGCCGAGTACTCCACCGCGCCCGTGCATGGACGCGTGCCTGAGGGGTGGGAGCACTGGGTGACGTCGGAGGGATGGCTTCAGACCCATCCGGTCCCAGGGGGTCCTGACGGACACTTCGCAGCCGTGTTGGTGCGTTCGGTCACGCGTTGATCGGTTTGCCGGCGATCGAGGAGGCCTGATGCGAAGCACGCGTATCGTGGAGATGCTTGAGGTCACGGAGGCGGCTGCACTCGCTGCCGCACGGTGGATGGGCAAGGGTGACAAGCACGCTGCGGACAACGCTGCGGTCGAGGCGATGCGAAAGGCCTTCGATACGCTCGACATCGACGGTGAGGTCGTCATCGGCGAGGGCGAGCGCGACGAGGCCCCTATGCTCTTCATCGGTGAGCGTGTCGGATGCGGTGGCGAGCGGATCGACATCGCTGTCGACCCACTCGAGGGCACCAACCTGACCGCCTACGGACAGCCCAACTCGTTGGCCGTTCTTGCATTCGGTCCCGAGGGCTCGCTTCTCAACGCACCGGACACCTACATGCACAAGGTGGCCACCGGTCCTGCTGCGTTCGATGCGGTGCATGTCGACGCATCGCCCACGGAAAACGTCCGAAACGTCGCTGCGTCGCTTAACCGCCCGGTGGAAGACATCGTCGTGTGCATCCTCGATCGCGACCGTCACATCGAGCTGATAGACGAGGTGCGTCAGGCGGGTGCTCGTATCAGGCTGATCAGCGATGGCGATGTCTTCGGTGCGGTCGCCACGGCGATAGAGGGTACCGGCATCCATCTCTACCTCGGTATCGGGGCCGCCCCCGAGGGTGTCCTGGCGGCTGCGGCCATGCGCTGCATCGGAGGGTGCTTCATGGGCCGGTTCGCGTTCAGGGACGATGACGACCGTGCTCGCGCAGAACAGATGGCACGGTGCGACGTAGATGACGTTCTCGACATGGATTGTCTCGTGTCCTCAGACGACGTCGCGTTCATAGCCACCGGGGTCACCGACGGGGAACTGCTTCGCGGGGTGAAGTATTTCGGCCAGGGTGCGCGTACGCACTCGATAGCGATGGACAACCAGACGGGCACCGTCCGGTTCATAGAGACGGTCTACCGCACGGGAACAGAGAAGTTCTGGGTGAGAAGGGACTGAGAGCGTACGGTCACTCGGCGCCCGGGCAGCCGGTACACGCACAACCGGCGTCGGCAGGACCGGTCGAGCATCCCGAGTCCGCCGAACCGCACTGTGTGGACGTCGCCGGAGAGGTCCGGTAATCCGTGTTGTGGAATCCGGAACCCTTGAACACGACACCGACCGGGACGAAGACGCGCTTGGCCACGCCATCGCACAAGGGGCACGTCACCGGAGTCGTCTCGCTTGTGGGCCGCACGATCTGGAAGGCATGTTCGCACGGAGGGCAACGGAAGTCGTATGTGGGCATGGTGAGCGTTCCTCTCGGTTGACCGCGATGATACAACGGTAGCGCTGCACGATACCGCGCCTGACCGTCTCGTCGCAAGCCACGGAGTGATACTACACTGATGTTGATGGACACCGATACGACAGCACCCGATACGGACGACAGCGTCGGAGACGTCGAACAGCCGCTCGTAGTACGGGAGCGGCCTCCTCGGCGACCTCTCGTTCCCCGTCCGCTCTTGTTCGTGTCCGGGTTCGTCGCCGTCGTCCTGATATCCCTGATCACGTTCGGTGGATGGTTCCTGGCCGGCTCATCGGTCGCGGTTCCCGACGTGACCGGTCTGGGGGAGGGCGTTGCCCGCACGCGCATCGCCCAGGCAGGTCTCGATCTCGGTGCAGTCGAGCGCAGGTTCGACGCGGCACCGGCCGGTACCGTCCTGTCGCAGTTTCCCGATCCGGGCGTCGAGGTCCGCCGAGGAACGCAGGTCTCTTTGGTCGTGTCGGCCGGCACCGAGGAGTTCACGATGCCCGACGTGATCGGTCTCGGGATCAACGTCGCTCGCGGCATGCTGGAACAGGCCGGACTCGTGGTGAGGATCGAGGCGGTCGAGTCCGATCAGCCCATCGACACGGTCGTAGAAACGGTGCCGGCGCCCGGCGCGCGCGTACGGACTTCCGAGATCGTGCGCGTGAGGATCGCTGCCGAGGGAACCACCTCATCAGCGTTGTTGCCGTACCGGCTCGAGGGACGCGTCTTCGTCATAGACCCCGCCCCCATACAGAACAGCGATGTCGACATCACGTTCGAGGTATCGCGTCGACTCCGCTCGCTCATCGAAGCCTCTGGTGGCGGCGTCGTCGTCACTCGATCTGCGACCGAGACCGATGTGCCTGCGCCCCTCCGTGTCGAACGTGCCGAGGAGGCAACGCCTGTCGTCACGGCGTTCGTTGGGCTCGATGCACCCGAGGGACCGCCCGGCGGTCTCGCGGTGCTTGCTCCCTCGCCGGAGCTCGACACATCGCCTCACCGATTGGCCACGGCCGCACTGGCCGATGAGTTGGCAACCATCCTTGGCGAACCTGACGTCCCCGTCCAACGAGCGCTCCTCGCCGACGACCCGGTATCGGAAGGAATAGGGGGCCCGGCGCTTCGGGTACGCCTCGGCGCCTACGGGGTGCAGGAGGACCTCGCTGCATTCCGCGATCCGACGTGGAGCGATGCGGTCGCCCGAGCCATCTACCGAGCCCTCGGTGAACAGTTCGGTACGCGCTGATCCTGAGCTTTACACGCTTCGAGCCGTGTGCCACTATCGCTTGCAACGAGATACCGTATCGGGAGCTGCTGTATGCGGCTGAGAGGCAGTCTGGAGACTGCGACCGAGATGACGGTCCCGGTAATGCGGGGCAGGCATTGCGGAACACGCGGCTGTGTTGACATCGCCGCCTCACGGACGCTTCCCATACGGAATCCTAACGCCATGACGTCAAGGAGGAAGTATGGATTCGCGACGAACACGCGTATTGATCGAGATAGCCCTTTCGGTAGCGCTCGCGGCGGTGCTCGCGATGCTCACGGTGTGGCGCATGCCGCAGGGAGGTTCGGTCTCCCTCAACATGCTGCCGCTGTTCATCATCGCGCTGCGGAGGGGCCCGGGTGCCGGAGTCGCGGCCGGTGCGCTCTACGGCGGCGTGGACTTCCTCGTCAACCCGTACATCATCCACTGGATCCAGCCCCTGCTCGACTACCCAGTCGCCTACGGGCTCGTCGGTCTGGCCGGATTCGTCTCCCGGCCGGTACGGAGCGCGCTCGAGAAGGCCCGCTTCGCACGTGCGATAGCGTGGACAGCAATAGGCGTCGTGATCGGGGGAATCGGACGCTACGTGGCCCATTTCATCTCAGGAATCGTGTTCTTCGGGAGTTTCGCGCCTGAAGGACAACCGGTGTGGCTGTATTCAGCCCTGTACAATACGTACGTACCGGTGTCCTCCGCTGTGGCGTTCGCAGCCGCGGTGGCGATACTGCCGGTGTTGGAGCGTGCCCTCCCGATGGATGCCGACAGAGGAGCGCGACCGTGAGTTCTCACCCTCGGACCGTCGTGGTCTGTGCCGCTCCGGTAGAGAATGCGACCGAGTATTACGCAGACCTCATCCGGTCGGCAGAGTACGTCGTCGCTGTCGACGATGGTGCAACCCTGTGCAGGCGTATCGGCCGTCACCCCGACATCGTCGTGGGCGATCTGGACTCGATCGATGCTGCAACGGCGAGTTGGGCGGAACGAGACGGTGTCGAGGTGCTCGCGTTTCCGAGCGACAAGGACGTGACCGATCTCGACCTCGCACTCGAGGAGATGCGACGCAGCGCTCGCACGGGCATCTGCGTAACCGCTTCGTGGACCGGGCGGCTCGATCACACCGTAGCCGCCCTCGGCTCGATCTCTCGTTACGGCGATCTCGAGATATCCCTGCGCGATCCCGGGATGTCGGGGTGGGTGCTCGACGGGGAGCACCGACCCCGGGTCGCGCTTGCTCCGAAAGGAGCCGCCGTGTCGCTCATCGCAACGACCGGAGCAGCGTGTGTGTCCTGCAGTGGGATGAGGTATCCGCTGACTCGCCACACGCTGGACGTCCTTTCGTCGCGTGGGGTCAGCAACGTGATCGCAGCTGCTGAGGCGGACGTGTGTGTCCACGAGGGCACCGTATGTGTTATCTCTAGCGATGTCGGCGCGCGCTCGTGCGCGCATGCACTTACCTGGTAGGATGCTTAATCGTTCCTCAGGCGCTATACTGGCGCTATGGGGGAGATGAGACCAGAGCGCGTAGGCCGCATCGTCGCTACGATCACCGGGATCGCGGCGACGGGGCATGCGGTCGTCGCCATACTCCTCGGCTCGTGGGTGCTGGGAGTCGTGGCCGCAGCCATGGCCATCGCGGCGATCGTCTGCTTCCGTGCGTGTAGGCCGGAGCCGATTCCACGTCGTGTCGCGCCCGTCGAGCGTGCCGCACCCAAGCCCGAGCCCGCTTCGACGTCGACTCGAGAGACCCCGGTCGACCGACCTACCCCGCCAGCGC
The DNA here is from genome assembly GCA_007125735.1 of Coriobacteriia bacterium. Classification (GTDB taxonomy): domain Bacteria; phylum Actinomycetota; class Coriobacteriia; order Anaerosomatales; family SLCP01; genus SLCP01. The sequence continues at coordinate 10,284 of SLCP01000147.1, forward strand.
CCGCACCGCGGAGACCGACCACGGTCGATCTGATCGCGCCGACATCCATCGATGCTCAAAGTGTCGTCGACGCCCTCTGTGCGACGGTCCGCGCGCTCGGTGAGGTGCGTGACGTCACCTTGTGGAACGCAGATTCCGCGACCGAGGGGCTTGCGCTCGTCGCGAGGGCCACCGGTGGCACCATCGCACCGCCAGCGGTAGGAACGGCCCCGCTCAAGGCGGCGCACGAGCACGGCACCGCTATACTCGAGACGCTCACGATCGGTCCTGCGACGAGAGAAGCCTCGACCGTGTGGCGCTACGCGATACCGGTGAATTTCGGCGAGATGGCCGGCGTTGCCGCCGTGGACTTCGACTCCGAGCCCCCCGACAGCGACGTGCTCAAGCACATCACCTCGGCGTTTCAGGTGCCTTTGGCTGCAGCTCTCGCGCTCACCGCGGCCCGCGAGGAGTCCGAGTCAGCCCGAGCGCTGCTCGAATCCGCACGCGACCTCTCCCGCATGCTCGATCCGGATGAGATCGTGCGTTCGGCACTCGACCGCGCGATCCACATCACGGACGCAGCCACCGGTAGTGTGATGCTCTACGAGCCCGATGGGGCGACGCTTTCGATCGCAGCCGCCGCGGGGTTGCCTGAAGAGGTCGTGCAGGGCACCGCGGTGCGCCCTGGAGACGGTATAGCCGGTTGGGTGGCACTCTCCGGGCAGCCGCTCGTCATCGAAGACATGCCTGGACGCTCGACACCTGCCCGATCGCGCGGTGTCCGGTCGGCGGTATCGGTGCCGATCGCCGACGAGCACGGGACTCTCGGTGTCATGAATGTCGGCGCTCGTGCCTACCCCACGCGATTCACGGGAACGCACCTCGCCAGTCTCGAGACACTCGCTCGGCAGATGGCGACCGCGCTGCGCAACGCACGTGCGATGGAGTCGGCGGGCGAGCTGTACTTCGACACGCTGAGGGCGCTTGCGCTCGCTATGGAGACCAAGGACCCGTATGCCTCAGGTGGCACCGAGCGCGTGATGCGCTATGCGGTCATGCTCGGCGACGCGGTCGGTCTGGGCGATGACGACTCGCGCGCTCTCGAGATCGCGGCGATGTTGCATGACATCGGGATGAGCGCCACATGTGAGTCGGTGTTCTCGACGGATCGCCCGCTCTCGACCATAGAGCGCGGGTTGTTGACGATGCACCCTGTGATCGCCGCCGACATACTCGAGCAGGCACCGGCGCTTCATGCAGTCGCTCCGATCGTATACCACCATCACGAGCGTTACGACGGGACGGGCTACGTCAACGGCCTCAAGGGCGAAGATATCCCGATCGGCGCACGGATACTGGCGATCGCCGATGCATTCGTCGCGATGACCTCGGACCGTCCGTACCGCTCCGCACTCGGTCATGCGGAAGCACTCGAAGAACTCACGGAGAACGCGGGAACGCAATTCGACCCGAGACTCGTCACGGTCTTCCGGGGTCTTGTTGAGGCCGAGGGCTCGCTGATGTCGGAGAGTCGCACGGGTAGCCCTCCGAACGAATCGGATGGCTCACGCTGAATCACCCGCGGGTGATCTTGCCCGCCTTCATGCACTTCGTGCAGACGCTGACACGCTTCTTGCTGCCGTCGACTATCGCCGTCACCTTCTGGACGTTCGGGCGGAACATGCGGTTGGTGACTCGGTGGGAGTGGCTCACATTCCGACCGGCGGCCGGGTGCTTGCCGCACACGCTGCATACTTTCGACATCTTCGGGCTCCATTCAGATACGTACACGCGCGCTTGGGCGCATTGGGTGTGCCGGGGGAAGTGCGTCAGACAGACTATCACACCGAACGAGAAGGTCACAAGGGAGTCGTGCGCGAAGCGAGCGGCCAGAGCGGGCAGGTCGCGTGGCGCTCTCGAGCAATCGGATATACTGTGGCTACTTCGCGTGAGGTGCGCGTGTCGAGGAGGTCTCTATGTCGACGTATCGGGCTGATATGTCTATCTCGGAGGTGCTGGCGAGTCATCCGGATGCGCCGGCGGTGTTCGAGCGCCACGGGCTGCCATGCGCCGGGTGCCTCGGTGCAAGCATGGAGACGCTCGAGGCGGTCGCCCACGTTCATGGGGTCTCGACTGCGACGCTGCTCGCGCAGCTGAACGCACTCGTGCTCGACGACACCGAGGAGGAGAACTAGATGCCCGGCGAGGTCCGAGGTGAGATCCAGATCGCAAACGACGTCCTTGCAGAGCTGGCCGGCTTCGCCGCGCTCGAGTGTTATGGCATCGTCGGCATGGCAAGCTCTACCTTACGAGACGGAGTCGCGCAACTTCTCTCTCGAGACAAGCTTCGCAAGGGGGTCACGATCCGTGGCATGGGCGACGGCGTCAAGGTCGACCTCTACGTCGTGATCGAGCATGGCACCAACCTCAGCGAGGTCTCGCACAACCTCGTCGACCGGGTCAAGTACGTCCTGACCACGATGGCCGACGTCCAGGTCGAAGACGTAGACGTCCACGTTCAAGGAATCAAAGTCCGTTCATGACACGCGACCTGCGAGGTGAGATGGCACCGTCCCCATCGTTCCCTTCACTTGTTGCAGCTGCCACCGCCGCGCTGCGCGAACGTGCCGAGGAAGTGAACCGGCTCAACGTGTTTCCCGTTCCCGACGGTGACACCGGAACCAACATGGCGTTGACGATGGAAGCGGTCGTCGGCGAGCTGTCCCAGCTCGATTCTTCCGCCTCTATCGACGAGTTTTGTGCTGCCATGACGCACGGCTCCCTGATGGGGGCTCGCGGCAACTCAGGGGTGATCCTGAGCCAGATACTTCGTGGCCTCGCCGAGGCGATCGCGCCTGCGACGGCCGACTCCGATCCCACCGAGGTGCTCGCCCGGGCGCTCGATCGTGCGACGACCGTGGCCTTCCAAGCCGTTCGAAAGCCGGTGGAGGGCACGATGTTGACCGTGCTGCGCGATGCGGGTACTGCCGCGCGGGCGGCTGCCGACGAAGGCGCGTCTCTCGACGATGCACTCGACTCGACGCTCGAAGCGGCGGTGGAGTCGGTCCGGCGCACGCCTGAGCTGCTGCCGGTACTCAAAGAGAACGGGGTCGTAGACGCCGGAGGGTTCGGTCTTGCGATACTTGCTGAAGGCATGATCGCCTCCTGGCGGGGCGAGGCGTTCGACCTGGGCGTCATCGAGACCGCGGCCGAGCCTGCGCTGACCGTCACTCCCGTGGAGGACTGGGACGACGAGGAGTACCTCTACTGCACGGAGTTCCTGCTGTACGGCTCTGCGCTCGACCGGACCCAGATCGAGTCGTACGTCGGTGATGCCGGGGGCTCGGAACTCGTGGTAGGCGATCCGGATCTGCTGAAGATCCACGTGCATACCGACGATCCCGGCGCCGTGCTCTCGTACATGACCTCCCTCGGCGAGGTGGCTGAGGTCCACATCAACAACATGCGTCGCCAAACCGCTGCGCGCACGGAAGCCTTGCGTGCAGAGGGCACGACAGACGCCGACCCGTCCAAGCCGTTCGGGCTCGTGGTCGTGGGTGCGGGGTCCGGTATCGGTGACATCATGCGGAGTCTCGGAGCAGATGTCGTGGTGAACGGCGGACAGACGATGAACCCGTCGACCGCAGAGCTGCTGGAAGCAACCGGATCCGTGGCGGCGCGATCCGTCCTGATCCTGCCCAACAACAAGAATATCCAGATGGCGGCGCAGCAGGTCACCGAGGTGAGCGATCGTCCGGTAGGCGTGGTGCCCACCACGTCGGTGCCGGAAGGGTTCGCCGCGCTGCTCGCGCTCGATCCGGCCGCGTCGCTCGAGGAGAACATCGAGGCGATGGCGGAGGCGGCAGCCGCGGTGAAGACCGGTGAGGTCACCACGGCCATCAAGGACTCGACCTCTAAGCACGGGCCGGTCAAGGAAGGCCAGGTCATCGGCATCATCGACCATGAGATCGAGGTCATCGGAGAGGATGTGGCGGACGTCGCCGTCACCCTCGCCGGTCTCATCGCAGACGGCGCTGAGACGATGACCCTCCTCGGCGGTGCTGATCTCGATGACGAAGCACTGGAGCGACTCGCCGAGCGGGTTGCAGCGGACCACCCTGACGTCGAGGTCGAACACCATCGAGGCAACCAGCCTCTGTATCCGGTGATCATGTCCGCAGAGTAGTCGATCGAAAGAGGGGAACCGATGTCACGGATAGGAATCGTCGCTGATAGCACGTGCGACCTGGGCCCCGAGTGGCTGGCCGAACACGATGTGAAGATGGTGCCGCTCAAGGTGCTGTTCGGGGAGGAGTCGTCCCTCGACTGGGTGGACATGGACCCCGATGAGTTCTACCGCAAGCTCCAGAGTTCGCCCACGCTCCCCAAGACGTCTCAGCCGTCGCCCGCGGATTTCGCGGCTGCGTACGCAGAGCTGGCCGAGCAGGGGTGTGAGGAGATCGTCTCGATACATCTGAGCGCCGCGCTGTCGGGCACGTTCGAGTCGGCGACGATGGCCGCCGCCGACGCCCCGGTCCCGATCCGCATCGTCGACACCAAGCGCGTCTCGCAGGCGACCGCCCTCAGCGTACGTGCGGCGGTCGAGGCTCGCGACGCGGGCGCCGGAGCAGACGAGATCGAGCGGCTCGCTCGCGAGACAGCGGAGTCGTCGAGGCTCTACTTCGTGCTCGACACCCTCGAGTATGTCGTCAAGGGAGGTCGCGCTGGCAAGGCAGCCGGCCTCGCCGCGTCGGTGCTCAACATCAAGCCGGTGCTCACGTTCAGCGATGAGGGGACCGTCGAACCGTTCAAGAAGGTCAAAGGTCTCAAGAAGGCGATGGGCGAACTTGCCGCTCAGGTGGCTGAGGACAGTGCCGAGGGTCCCGTCGCGCTCACCATCCTGCATGGTGCCGCACCTCACCTCGCCGACGGAATGCGCGCATCGCTCGACCTCGCGGGCGCGGACTACACGCTCGTGTCGGTCGGCTCGGTCGGTGCGGTCATCGGCACGTACGCCGGTCCTGGAGCGGTGGGCGTCGCGTATCATCCGTCACGCTGACGGGGATCGGATGGCGTCTCCCAGCGGCATGAGCCGTGTCGACAGGCGGGCTGCGTGGGGCTCGCCCGTCCGGAGTGCGCGGTTCGTCGACGCGAGCAGGGAAGAGGCGCTCGGCCGCATCGGCATCGCGACTGTCGGGGATCTCGTCACCCACTGGCCGTTCCGCTACCTTGACCTGACGACGACCCTCCCGCTCTCCCGAGTCAAGCAGGGTGACGAGGTCACGGTCGTCGGAACGGTCCGTCGTATACAGAAGAAGCAGCCCAGGCCGCGCCTGAGCATCGTCGAAGTGGCGATCACCGACGAGACCGGCTCGCTCATCGGCGTGTGGTTCAACCAGCCATACATTGCAGACCGGTTCCTCGAAGGCGAGCGCGTCGCGTTCGCGGGTAAGGTCGAACTCGACTTCGGCATGCATCGGATCACCGCACCCTTCGTCGAGAAGCTCGGCGCTCCCGGCGCTGCGCAGGAGCCGGGACGGGTGCTCCCGGTCCATCGCACGACCGAGGGGCTCACGACGAACTGGCTACGGCGTCTGGTGGCGGCGGCCATCGATGACTACGCCGACGTGCCGGACTTCCTTCCTGTGGAGCTTAGGGTGGCGCGCGGCCTCATGTCTCTACGAGCGTCCATCCGCGCGATGCACTTCGCGTCGAGTGTGGCCGAGGCGACCGAGGCCCGGCGACGTCTCGCCTACGAAGAGCTGTTCTGCCTGCAGCTCGGCCTACTGCTGCGACATCACTCGGTCCGGGACGGGCGTCCGGGGCATGCTCACGACACGGACGGAGCGGCCCTCAGTGCTCTGGCCGAGGAAGTGCCGTTCGATCTCACTGAGGACCAGGCGGCTGCCATCGCCGACATCCTGAAGGACCTTGCGTCATCGCGTCCGATGAACCGGCTGTTGCTCGGCGACGTCGGCACCGGCAAGACGATCATCGCCGCTCATGCCTTGGCCGCCGTTGCGGACTCCGGGACCCAGGCGGCCATGATGGCGCCCACCGAAGTCCTCGCCGTCCAATATGCCGAGAAGGTCGGCCCGCTGCTCGATGCGATCGGGGTGACGTGGCGACTTCTCACCGGGTCGACCCCTGCGGCCGAGCGCCCGGTGATACTGGACGAGATCGCACGCGGTGAGGCGAGCGTGGTGTTCGGCACGCACGCACTCATCGAAGGAACGGTGACGTATGCAGCGCTCACTCTCGCGATCGTCGACGAGCAGCATCGATTCGGGGTCCAGCAACGTCTGGCGTTACGCCGGAAAGGTGAGGCGGTCGACATGCTCGTGATGACCGCCACGCCGATACCGCGCTCGCTGGCACTCACGCGCTTCGGCGACCTCGATACGACTTACCTTCGCGAGCGTCCGCACGGCGATGTCGCAGTCAGGGCGACGACTCAGCTCGTCGACCGTCGCCATCGTGAAGAGGCCTACGAGGCGGTGCGACGCGCGGTGGACAGCGGTATGCAGGCGTACGTGGTCTGCCCGCTCGTCGACGAGTCCGACGCGATCCAGGCCAGGAGCGCACTCAAAGAGGCCGATCGGCTTGCGACCGAGGTCTTCAGCGACTTGAGGGTCGGCGTGCTCACCGGCAAGATGAAGTCGGCTGAGCGCCTCGATGTGATGCGGCGGTTCAGGGACGGCGCTCTCGATGTCCTCGTGAGCACGACCGTCATCGAGGTCGGCGTCGATGTACCGCGGGCGACCGTCATGATCATCGAGGACGCAGAGCGGTTCGGTCTTGCGCAGCTCCACCAGCTCCGGGGACGGGTCGGCCGCGGGGCTCACCCCGGCGAGGTCTACCTGTTCGCGGACCCCAAGACCGAGGAAGGGCGTGTCCGGATGGACGCTATCGTCACGAGTCGCGACGGGTTCGCGCTTGCCGAGCAAGACCTCGTTCTCCGAGGCCCCGGCCAGCTTCTCGGGGTCGCCCAGCACGGACTCCCCGAACTCGGCATCGCGTCACTCGTCGACGACGCAGAGCTACTGGAGTGTGCGCGTGCGGACGCCGCTGAAGTGCTCGAGTCCGACCCGGAGCTCGCGCGTCCAGTGAACCGACCCCTGATGACCGAGGTGCGATCGCGCTTCGAGGGGGCTGGCGGATGGATGGAGAGCGGATGAGAGTCGTCGCCGGCGAACTAAAGGGGCGCAAGATCCACGCACCCGCCGGGTCGGCGACACGCCCTACCGCCGACCGGGTCCGTGAAGCCCTGTTCTCGGCGCTCACGGCGCGGCTCGGAAACGATCTCTCGGACGAAGTGGTGCTCGACGCCTTCGCAGGTTCGGGGGCGCTCGGGATCGAGGCTCTCTCGAGGGGCGCCCGTACCGCGACTTTCGTCGAACGCGACGCACGGGCGCGCGACGCGCTCCGTCGTTCCATCGCCGAGTTGGGATTGACGGATCGGGCACGCGTGCTGGCAACAGACGTCTTCGCCGCCGCGCGCTCGGGACGAATCGGTCCCGATGCGATTTCGTTGCTCTTTCTCGACCCTCCCTATAGAATCAACAAGGCCGAGGTCACGGCACTCGTACGTGACCTCGGGGCACAAGGACTGCTTGTGGAGGGTGCGACGATCGTGTGGGAACACGGCGTCGACGCTCCGATCGAGTGGCCCGACGAGTGCACTGTCGACTCGACGAAGAGGTACGGTTCTACTGCGGTGGACATCGCGAGATGGAGAGGGGAGGGTGGCCAAGGGTGAGGCGCGGCATGTGTCCCGGTACCTTCGATCCGGTCACCTCCGGTCACCTCGACATCATCGAGAGGGCTGCTGGGCTCCTCGACGAACTCGTGGTCGCTGTCGCCCTGAGTCCCGACAAAGGCGGCGGACCTCTCTTCTCGATCGACGAGCGGTGCGAGCTCATCCGTGCCGCCACAGGCCACCTGCCTAACGTCTCCGTGCGTCCTTTTGATACTCTCTTGGTGGACTTCGCGTCCGAGCTGGACGCCACGGTCATCATCAAGGGCTTGCGAGCGGTCACCGATTTCGAGCGCGAGTTCCAGATGGCCCAGCTGAACTACCGGCTCGTGCCTGATGTCGAGACGATGTTCATCATGGCGATACCGGAGTACATGTACTTGAGTTCCTCGGCGGTCAAAGAGATCGCACGCCACGGCGGCTCGGTCGCCGGGCTCGTGCCCGAGAATGTGAGCGAAGCCCTCGCTGAGCGGCTCGCGCGGTCCCGTTAAGGGAGGACATGCATGGATATCATGGCCTTGGTCGACAGGATCGAGGAACTGGTCGACAGTGGTCGGTCGGTCCCGCTGACGAGCTCTAAGATGGTCGACCCTGAGAAGGTCTACGAGATCATCGATGAGATCCGTGCGCAGTTCCCCGACGAGATCAAGCAGGCACGCTGGATCGTCAAGGAGCGCCAGGAGATGCTCGAGGAGGCCGAGAAGGAGGCCAACCGTATCCTGGAGGATGCACGCGACCGCGCGCGCTCCATCGCGAGCGAGCAGGAGATCGTCAAACTCGCCGAGCAGCAGGCAGCCGCGATCATGGACGACGCGCGTGCCAAGGAGCGCGAGATCCGGCTCGGCGCCGAGGACTACGCCGACGAGATGCTCGCCAACCTCGAAGTCAACTTGGGCAAGCTTCTCACCGCCGTGCAGCGGGGTAGGGACCGGCTGCAAGGCAAGGTGGGCGGCGGCCAACAGCAGCGCCAGTGACGATGGGCCGTCTGGCGATCGACGTCTCCGCCATCATCGGCGAGCCGGGAGCGTCGCTTCCGTTCGATGCTGACGTACCGCTCGAGCGCGTCGCGGTGGGCGACACGGTGCTGACGTTTCTCGAGCCGCCCCGTGCCGCGCTCACCATCTCGAATACCGGTGTCGGGCTCGTTGCCGTCGGGGCGGTGACCGGGCGAGCCACCCTCGAGTGCTCGCGGTGTCTCGAGCCGTTCACGCACGTCATCGAAGGATCGGTGGAGAGCGGGTACCTGCCGACCGGTACCGAGATGCCTGAGGAGCCCGACGAGGAGTGGGAGACGTTCGAAGGCGAGACGGTCGACCTGCTGCCCGCTATCGAGGCGGCGCTCGTGGTCGAAGTCCCGTTCGCGCCCGTCCACGATGAAGAGTGTCTCGGGATATGTCCCACGTGTGGGTGCGACCTCAATAGGGAGCAGTGCGAATGCGAGCCCGTCGATCCGGCGGGCAGCGAGAATCCCTTCGCAGCTCTCAAAGACCTGGTCCACGAGGAACACGCCGACGACTCCTAAGGTGTGCTATAGTGTTCCGCCGTGCACGGGCACTACCCGTGCAGCTGTCGTACACCAGTGCATCCAGGTTCGTTCAGACGCCTGGAACCACGAAGGAGATACCATGGCCGTCCCCAAGAGGAAGACCTCACGCGCCGTCCGCGATGCGCGTCGCGCAACCCATGCCATCAAGGCGCCTGTGACCAACGCATGCCCGCAATGCCATCAGCCCAAACTCCCGCATAGGGTGTGTGGCGAGTGTGGCTACTACAAGGGCAAAGAAGTCATCGACACCGAGTAGACGATGACTGCAGACCGCCCCGTGAGGGTATGTGTCGACGCGGTCGGCGGCGACAAGGCTCCCTCCGAGGTCTTGATGGGGGTCGCCGCAGCTCTTCGCGCGCTGCCGGACGTGTCGGTCACCCTCGTCGGTCCCGATGAGGTCGTCACACCCTTCGCCGATAAACACGAACGGGTCATCGCGCACCCGGCGACCGAGACTATCGGGATGGACGAGCACCCCGCCAGCGCCGTCAGGTCGAAGAAGGACTCCTCGATCGTCGTCGGGTGCAGGTTGGTTCGCGAAGGGGAGGCGGACGCCTTCTTCTCGGCCGGCTCGACCGGCGCGTGTATGGCCGCCGCCACGCTCGTGATGGGGCGTATACGTGGGGTCGCCCGGCCTGCGATAGCCACGGTCATACCGACCGCCGGCGCGCCTGCGGTACTGCTGGATGTCGGCGCGAACGCGGATTGCAAAGCGGAGCACCTCGTGGCGTTCGCGCACATGGGTGCTGCGTACGCGCGCCGGGTGCTCGACGTCACCGAGCCGCGCGTCGCCTTGCTCAACATCGGCGAGGAGCCGACGAAAGGTTCTGCGCTCGCCATCGAGGCTCACGAAGCGATGTCAGCAGTCGTCCCGGGGTTCGTCGGCAACATCGAGGGCCGTGACGTGCTCTCAGGCGAGATCGACGTCATCGTGACCGACGGCTTCACGGGCAACGTCACGCTCAAGCTTCTCGAGGGCACGTCGAAGACGCTTCTCTCGCAGATCAAGTCCGAGATGACCGCGACCCCGATCCGCACGGTCGCCGCCGCCGTTCTCGCTCCCGGCCTCAAAGGGCTCAAAGCACGTCTCGATCCTGACGCGTACGGAGGTGCGCCGCTCCTCGGTGTTCGTGGCGTGTGCATCATCGGACACGGATCGAGCAACGCGTACGCCGTCTCGCAAGCGATACGAGTGGCCACCACCGCTGTCCGAAACGATCTGACTAATGCCATCGCCGAGGCCGTCGAGTCCCCTCGCACCTGATCAGATCCTCGCTTTGCGCGTGTGGGCTTCGCGTGTACACTACTCGGACACCGCATGACCTCAACCCATGACCGAGGAGCGCTTCAGACCGTGACCACGCATGCTCGCATCATCGGCGTCGGGTCCTACCTGCCCGAACGCATCCTCACCAACACCGATCTCGAAGCGATGGTCGACACGTCCGACGAGTGGATCGTCACGCGCACCGGCATCCGTGAGCGCCGTGTCGTGGCCGAGGGAGAGGCAACGTCCCACCTGTCTGTGCGCGCCGCCGAGCGGGCACTCGCTGACGCTGGCATCGCGGCATCAGAGATCGACCTGGTCGTGCTCGGCACGTCGAGCCCGGACATGATCTTTCCCGCCACCGCGTGCCTCGTGCAGGAGAAGCTCGGGATGACGTGCCCGGCCTACGACGTGAACGCTGCGTGCTCCGGGTTCGTCTTCGCGCTCCACGCCGGTGTCGCCGCCATAGAATCCGGCCGAGCGACGCGCGTACTCGTGATAGGCGCTGACGCGCTGACGCGGCACATCGACTTCACCGACCGTGCGACGTGCGTCCTGTTCGGCGACGGTGCGGGCGCCGTGGTGCTCGAGGCGGGTGGGGAGCCGGGCGTGCTCGGCATCGTGTTGGGTTCCGACGGTTCGGGTGCCGGACTGCTGAGGATCCCCGCAGGCGGGTCGGCGCGACCGGTCGTGCCCGAAGGGGTGGGCGATGCGTCTCGGTACGTCCAGATGAACGGCAACGAGGTGTTCAGATTCGCCGTCAAGGCCATCCCGGCAGCGACCCTCGAGGCGCTTGCGGCAAGCGGCCATACCGTCGACGACCTTGCGTGGCTCGTACCGCACCAGGCGAATCAGCGCATCCTCAACACCGTTGAACAGCGCCTGGGCATCCCCTCGGAACGCGTGTTCAGCCACGTTGCCACCACGGGCAACACGTCGGCTGCTTCGATACCGCTCGCTCTTGACGACCTGTATACTAGCGGGCGAATCGCGTCTGGAGACCTCATCGCGCTGGTCGGTTTTGGAGCCGGACTGACGTGGGGAGCTGCTGTCGTCAGGTGGACGAAACCCCGACCGACCGAGGAGAACTGACATGGGTGTCGTGCGTACACGCGTGACCGAACTGCTTGGCATCGATCATCCCGTCGTGCAGGGAGGCATGGCGTGGACCGCCACCGCCGAGCTCGCGGCGGCGGTGAGTGATGCCGGGGGGCTTGGTATCATCGGTGCCGGTCATATGCCTACCGAGCTTCTGCGAGAGCAGATCCGTACGGCCAAGGAGCTCACCACGAAGCCGTTCGGCGTCAACCTGATGCTGCTGACACCCCACATCGACGACATCGTGGAGATGGTCCTCGCCGAGGGCGTCCACGCGGTCACGACCGGCGCGGGTAACCCCGGCAAGTACATGACGTCGTTCAAGGAGCACGGCATCAAGGTGCTGCCCATCGCTCCGAGCGTCGCCCTTGCCAAGCGACTGGAGTCCATGGGCGCCGACGCCATCATCGGAGAGGGCATGGAGGCCGGCGGACACATCGGCGAGCTCACCACCATGACGCTCATCCCGCAGCTCGTGGATGCCATCGACGTTCCGGTCATAGCGGCCGGCGGTATCGCGGATGGGCGCGGCGTCGCTGCCGCGTTCGCGTTGGGTGCCGAGGGTGTCCAGGTCGGCACCCGTTTCATGTGCGCGAGCGAGTGCACCATCCACGAGGACGTCAAGCTGCGGATCGTGAAAGCGCGCGATCGCGACACGGTCGTGACGGGCTATTCGACCGGTCACCCCGTCCGCGTCATCAAGAACAAGCTCGCCAAGATGCTCGTAGAGCTCGACCGCGACAACAAGCCTGAGGAGCTCGAGGCGCTCGGGTCCGGGAAGCTATCGCTGTGCATGTGCGATGGTGACCTCGAGATGGGCTCGATCATGGCCGGCCAGTCCGCAGCGATGGTCGACCGCGTCCAGCCGGCTGCCGAGATCATCGACGACCTCATGTCGGGCATGGTGTCGACGATCGACCGCCTCGCCGAGCTGCCTGATCGCGTCGGAGCGTGAGCGAGTGAGTACCGTTCTCGCGTTCCCCGGCCAGGGCTCACAACATCAGGGCATGTTCGCCGAGGCACCCGAGACCGACGCGCTCGCGCGCCTGCTCGATGCTGCCGAGGCGCTGACCGGCCTCGAGCTCAGGCGCATCGTCGCCGAGGGGACGCCACAAGAGCTCGCCGACACCCGTGTGGCTCAGCCCCTCATCTACCTTGTGGATTGGGCGTGGGGTACGGCGTTGCTGGAGTTGGGTATCGAGCCCGAGATCGTCGCAGGGCACAGCTTGGGCGAGTATGCGGCCCTGGCGGTTGCCGACGTGGTTTCTGTGGAGGCCGGGCTCGAGCTCGTGTGCACGAGAGCGCACCTGATGGCGGAGGCGAGCGAGGCGAATCCCGGCACGATGGCGGCGGTCCTCGGCCTGGAGATCGGCGCCGTCGACGATGTTCTCGCCGGTATCGACGGCGCGTGGGTCGCCAACGACAATGTCGAGGGCCAGGTAGTGATATCCGGCACGGTCGAAGGAGTCGAGAGCGCTATGGGCGCGCTGCAGTCAGCAGGAGCGCGCAGGACGGTAAGCCTCGATGTGTCGGGAGCGTTCCACTCGCCGCTCATGGAGGGCGCTGCCGCCCAGTTCAAGCGGGTGCTCGATGCGACGGAGTTTCGGGAATCGCGCATCCCGATCGTGCAGAACACCCGCCCGATGCCCGCGACGGACCCGGATTCGATCAGGGCGGCGCTCGCTGAGCAGATGGCGGGCCGCGTACGGTGGCGCGAGACGTTGGAGTACGTAGCGACGCTGGCGCCGACGTACCTCATCGAAGCAGGCCCAGGTAGCGTGCTGAGGGGCCTTGCGCGGCGGGTCGAAGGAATCGGGAGCGTGAGCGTCGAAGGAGCGGACCTGGAAGCCATCGTCGAGGGGGTCGCTACATGAACATGCTCAAGGACAAGGTGGCCCTCGTCACGGGTGCTTCCCGGGGTATCGGGGCCGCGATCGCGCTGAGGCTTGCCGCAGAGGGCGCGGCGGTGGTGGTCAACTACGCTGGCAGCCGCGAGGCGGCGGAAGGTGTGGTCGCGTCGATCGAGTCCGCGGGTGGTCGCGCCATCGCGATCCAGGCCGACATCTCCGATTCGGCAGCATGCGCCGCCCTCGTCGAGCAGTCACTGGCCGAGTACGGATCGCTCGACGTGCTCGTGAACAACGCGGGGATCACGCGCGACGGCCTTGTGGTGCGCATGTCCGACGAGGACTGGGACGCGGTCATCAAGACGAATCTGACGGGCGCGTTCTCGATGACACGTGCGGCGGGCGCCGTGATGATGAAGGCCCGGAGCGGCGCCATCGTGAACGTGAGCTCGGTCATCGGTCTTGTCGGCAACGCCGGACAGGCGAACTACGCGGCCGCGAAAGCGG
>SLCP01000018.1 GCA_007125735.1 Coriobacteriia bacterium
CCGACGCAGACATCGACCGGTGGTTCGACGCCGGCGAGTACCTGGGGTGCGCCGGCGCGTACAACATCGAGAGCCACCTCGCCGAGGTCGACGCGGACCAGTGCTTCCAGAACGTCGCCGGTCTGCCGCTGTGCCACCTCTACGTCGCGCTCTGCACGCCACCGCTGAGCGAGCTTATCGACCGGCCCGAGCGTCCCGCCCCTCGCTGCGACGCGGTGCGGGGCGCCCGCTGCCTGCTCGGCCCGCGCGTCGTCGCCGGTGCCGGCTGTAAGTGCTAGGTGCGCCGTGCGACGACGATGACCGATTCGTCGGTATCGACATGGAGAGCGCGCCCGGCGTGATCGCCGAACGCCTCGATTTCCGAGAACCCTGCCTCGCGAAGCGTGACCTGGAGAAGGGATACCGGGAGCGCGGTGTGCAGCGACCGCCTCGAACGCAGGTGCCATCCCGTAGCCTCGGGGTCGTCCTCGGCGAACGCGTTGTCCGCGCTCGGCTCCGCGCCGAGCGCACGGGTCAGCGTCACGAAGTCGAACAGGATGCCGTCATCGCGGTAGTCGAGCACCTTCAGGAAGACGCGGTCGCCCTCCGGCGTCGTGCGCACAGTCGGCGGCATCATACGGATGCGCTGGCCGATGAGCCGCTCGTGGTTGAGAAGGTGTAAGACAACCACTCCGCCCGGCCGGAGCGCCACGGCGAGATCGGCGAAGGCCGTGCGCAGCTCCGCCTCCCCGCCGACGTGCGGCAATCCGTTGCCGAGGGTGATGACCGCGTCGAGGCCGGTTCCCGCGAGAGCCGCCACGTCACCGAAGCCGCCCTCGAGGAACTCGATGGCGACCCCCGCGCGTGCAGCGTTCTCGCGGGCCTGAGCGAGCATCGACTCGCTCGGGTCGATACCGGTGACCTCGATCCCCCACTCCTGGAACATGATGGCGTGCTTGCCGCTCCCGCAACCCACGTCGGCGAGCCGGTCGACGCCCACCTCGTCGAAGAGGCGCCTGAAGAAGGGGGCCTCCCGCGCGAGCCGCTTGTCCCAATCCACCATCTGGTCGTAATCGGCCGCCGGCTGGACCGGGGGCGCGCCGGGGTTGTCGCTTACGTCGCTCATCGCGTCTCCTCACTCGTCGAGACGGAATATCCGCACCGCGTTGCCTCTGAGCACCAGATCGCGATCGGCATCGGAGAGTCCGATCTCCTCGAGCGTCCGGCGCTGCGCGTACGCGATCCACGTGCGATACGGGGTCGTGGTGTTGGAGTCGGTGCCGAACAGCACGCGCTCCGGGCCGAGCGCGGTGACACAGCGCTCGAACACCTCGGCGAGCGTCAGAGGATACGCCATGAAGTCCATCCAGTTGTTCGTGCCCGAGGAGTCGACACAGACGTTGGGGCACTGATAGCCCACTTTGAGCACCTGGTCGAGGTAGCCCGCTCCGAAGTGCGCGACAACGAACGTCAGTCCGGGAAAGTCCCGTGCCACCGGGGAGAGCTCGGTCGGGTCGGCATAGCGCAGGTCTCCCCCCGGATCGACGGTCACACCGTAGTGCACGATGATGTGCGCGCCGAGTTCCTCGGCCTTCTCGAAGAACGGGCGGCATGCCGGGTCGGAAAGCCGGTAGCACCGGTTGACCGGGAGCAGCTTGACCCCACGGAACCCCGCTGCCATCTCCCGCTCGAGCAACGCGGGCGCTCCGGGGTCGCGCGGGTCGATGTTGCACAGCGCGTGCACGTGTCCGTTGGCCGCCCGGACGAACTCCCTCGTATAGTTGGAGTCGGGGATCACCGAGACGACGAGCGCCTTGGCGATCCCCGCCTCGGCGAGACGCGCCGCGTACCACTCGGCCATCTCAGCGGCGTCGAGGTCCGGCAACGCGTCTCCACGTCTGCCGAACTTCTTCTCTTTGAGCGCCTGCCGGAAGCGTGGAGCGCCATCCGGGTGGGCCTCGACATACTCTTCGAGGAGGCGCACGGAGAACAGGTGGCAGTGCGCATCCACGATATCGCCCGGCCGCGTCGGAGGAGCGGCCGGAAGTCGCCCGCCCACCATCACGACGTGCCCGGCGGCTGTTGTGGCCCGCCGGTCGACTCCTCGGCGTTAGGTATCACGATCGCCGCCACGATATAGACGAACAGCAACTGTCCGACGATGCCGAGCACTAACGCAAGGAGCACCACGCCAACGCGCATGATCGCTGGATCGATGTTGAAGTACTCGGCCAGCCCGCCGAGCACGCCTGCCAGCACCCGTGCGTCACGCGAGCGGGTGAGGCGCGCCTCTCGTGAGGGCAGCCGCGCGCCCGGCCGCCTGCTGTAGACGATGATAAGCACGCCGGCACCGATGACCACGAGCGGCCATGCGATCTGCCGTACCAGGCGCATGCTCGCGCGGAGCGGCTCGAGCCACGGCATCGACCAGCCGAGGAACGGCGTCCCACTCAGGAGCCACAAGCCGGCTACCACGAGGATCACGCCGATGATGATGTAGACCGTGCGCTCATCGCGCTGCGGAGCCTGTCCGCCGGGCTTATCGTCGTGACTCACGGGTCCTCCTCCTTGATGCCAGCAAAAGCTCGGGCACCCGCCTGCGGGGCCCAGCCTCGCTAATACGTCTCTATCCGAACGTTCGACACGCCGGTCTCCACGCGGATGCGGTATCCGCCCGACTCCGCGAACGCGTCGTTCTGCCAGCGCCGTTCCCCGGCCACTCGCGGGATGTCGCGTGCTACATCGATGTTTGACAGCCCAGCGTCCGCGTCGACACGCACGCCTGCGTCCCGCGGTACTCGCAACACGAAGTTGGCGACTCCGCCCTTCACGTGGACCGGGACCTCGTCCTCGCCCCGCGGTACGTCGCCGAGGCGCACGGTCACCTGCGACACGCCCGCGTCGACCGTGAGCGAGCCGAGTCTCAGTCCTGACAGGTCCGCGTCGACGTCGACCACGCCTGAGTCGAGCGAGAGGTCCCAGACAACGGTCTCAGCGAGGGTGACATCCATCCTCGTGCCCGAACGCATCCCGGGCATCCAGATCCCCGAGCCTTCGGGCCCCCTCACGTCGACTGTCGCCCTTCCCGCCTCGACGGAGGTGTCCACGCGGGGCGACCCGAACGGGCTGCGCCCCCGCACGCTCACGAGCTCGTCTCCCGCCGAGACCGTGTAGGCGCCGACAGCGCCCTCGATTCGCGCCTCACCCTCGCGCACGCCTCTCTCGAGCGGGACTTCGATCTCGAAGGGCGTCCCGGACCCGGTCATGTGACGGCCCCAGCCAGGCGCATCGGTCATGGCCGGCAACGCGAACGCTCCCACAAGCAGCCCGCCGAGCACGATGACGCTCGAGAGGACGCGGAGCCACACGGCGTCCATGCCCTTGCCGATGATCTCGAGTCCTCCCGCAACGAGCAGGAGCGGCCAGAGCGTCAACACGTGGAACCAGACCGACCACGGCAGGTAGCCGGTCGTGTTGAGCAACAAGATCACGCCCACAGCGACCACTGTGAGGCCTTCGAACACGCGATTGACCGTCACCGTGCACCACCGCCTCCACTGCGGAGAATCATGAGCACGCCAGCCACTATGATGATGACCGGCCAGAACTCCCACAGCCTGATCGCAGGGATGAAGATCTGGACGAGCAGCGCGACGCCCACGAGCACGAGTATCGCGCCGAACCAGACGCCGCCTCGACCACGCCCGGAGCCGCTTGCAGTCTCATGGTGTGCCGGCGACGCCCCCGCCGTCGCGTGCCGTGGCGGGGGTGGGGGTGGGGGCGGAGCGTCCGGCACCGGCCCCGGCGCGTTCGACCGTTCAGTTCCCTCACTCATGGTGACATCCCTCCCCTGTGCCGCCACAAGCGCGGCGCCAGACGGCCCCTCGGGGACCGCGATCCACATGACGAGGTACGCGATGACCGCGGCGACATTGCCGACAAGCGTGATCAACACCGCCAGCAACCGCACGATCGTCGGGTCCATGTCGAGGTACTCGGCGATTCCCCCGCAAACCCCGCCCAGCATGCGGTCGTCTCGGCTGCGGTGAAGCTGCTTCTCCGCCATCATCTCTCCATCGCGAAACGGCCTGGGACACGGCCGACGCGCACCGAATAACAAGTGCTAGAGCAGTGTGTACCCATAACGGAACCGGCTCACGACCATAGGTTATCAGCCCTGGAAGTGCGGGTTCACCTTCTGCAGGACGAGGGCGATGAGGGCGAGCCGGTGACTCCGGTCTCGGCACGCTTCGACGAACGCCTCTATCGTGTGGTGCAGCGAAGGATCGGGACGGTACCGCACGAGGCCCCCCGCGCTCTGCAATACCCCCGCCTCGCACAATGCATCGACCTCGGGCTCGAGCTCGCCTGCGGCTCTGCCGAGCCGGGTAGCGAGCGTCTCGACATCGAGCACCTCGGTGGCGTTGCGGTGAAAGAACACGACGAGGTCCCACGCGAGCAACGACTCCACGTGCTGCTCGACGAAGTCCACGACCTCTGGCTGGAGTGCCGATCCGAAATCTTCCACCGCGCGCCCGTCCTTTGTAGCAGTAACCCCGAACTCTACTGCGTGACGAGTGTATCGCACATTGTGAGAGTCTACACGAACCTCCCCGTTAGCCGTGCCCGCGAAGATGCGATAGGGTTGGTTGGTGGCCGACACGCCGGCACGGCCGCGCCACGACGGAAGGAGTACTGATGCCGTACGCGCAAGGAACGACACTCAGAGTCCACTACAAGGGCTTGCTCGATGACGGTTCCGTGTTCGACTCGAGCGCGGACCGCGACCCCCTCGAGTTCACCATCGGCGCTGGTCAGGTCATCCCGGGATTCGAGTCCGCGGTCCTCGACCTGGCCGTCGGCGAGAAGACGAGCGTGACCATCGCCCCTGAGGACGCCTATGGCGCCCGGGTGCCCGATGCCGTTCAGCAGGTGCCGGTAACCGCCTTCACCGATGACCCGTACGAAGGTGCCATGGTTCAGCTTCTCGGTCCCGAGGGCGAGAGGCTCGCCGCGACCATCACGGAGGTCGGCGAAGAAGAGGCGACGCTCGACTTCAATCATCCCCTCGCCGGACGCACGCTCACCTTCGAGATCGAGCTCGTCGAGATCGTGCTGGCCTGATGAGAGCTCCCGCGAGCGAGATCAGCCGCGGGGCATGACAGCGAGCATGACCGCAAGCACGTGACACGCGCTGCCTCCGAGGACGAACAGGTGCCACACGGCGTGCATGTACGGCACGCGCTTGAGCACGTAGAAGACCGTGCCCACCGTGTACGCGATGCCGCCTGCGAGCAGGAGCCACAATCCGTACGGCGGCAGCGTCTCGGCGAGCGGGCGGATGAAGAGGATCGCAAGCCACCCCATGCCGAGGTAGACGAGGGCCGACAGCCACTTGGGCCGGTACGCCCAGGCCGCCTCGAGAGCGATGCCAGCGATCGCGAGTGCCCACACGATGCCGAAGAGCCACCACCCACGCGTCCCTCCGAGGGTGATCAGGGTGAACGGCGTGTATGTGCCTGCGATCAGCAGGTAGATCCCCGCATGATCGAGGATCTTGAAGACGTGCTTGACCCTCGGCCACGGAAAGCTGTGGTAGAGAGTGGACGCGGTGTAGAGGAGAACGAGCGCCGAGCCGAAGACGATGGCCGCCGCGAGGTGACGGCCGTCTCCGTAGCGCACGGCGAACACCACGAGGAGCGTCAGGGCCACGACGCTCAGTACCGCGCCGGCCCCGTGGGTCACGCAGTTGGCTATCTCCTCGCCGAGGCGGTACGGCCGAGTGTTGCTCGCCGTCCGCCGACACGCCGTCGCGCCCATGCCGCTCCGTTTCTCACGCTGCTCGATATGGCCGAGATGCTACCACGTCGACATATGGTGCCGGTAGCGTTATCACCGGGAACGGGCGCTTCTTCATGAGCCTGACCGCACGGCCTACCGCCTCGGCCTCGCGCGCGATCACGAGTGGGGTCATCGGCTCGGCAGGACCAGAGACCGACGAGCCGCCGGCGGCGATCGTCAGGGCTAGTCCGAGAGCTATCATCGTCTTCTTGAGCGACGGCATCGTACACGACCTCCACGCTTGCGTTGTTTCTGTTGCATAGACATCGTCGGACAGCCACGTTGAACGACGGTGGCACGGAGGTGACGCGGCCGTGACATCAGGTGTCGGGGAGGTAACGGCGGTCGCTGGCTCGCGGTCGACCCGGCCGTCGTCGCTGCGGTATGCTCGGTCACCGGGAGCCGACAAGACCGAGTTCGCCTGGGGTCGCGATCGAGGAGTCGTCATGCCGAGCGACACGACACGAGCGCACGTCTGGGTAAGCGGCAGAGTGCAGGGGGTGTTCTTCCGGGCCGCGACCGCCGAGGAGGCGCATCGGCTCGGCGTGGCCGGATGGGTCCGCAACCTCCCTGACGGACGCGTAGAGGCGGTGTTCGAGGGCGAGGAGTCCGCTGTCGACGCTGCCGTCGCGTGGTGTCGCCGCGGACCCGAGCGCGCCGCTGTGGCCTCTGTCGTCGTCGAGCACGAGCCTGCCGAGGGGATAGCGGGTTTTTCGGTCCGCTAGTGCCCGTGCTACCCGCTTACGGGTATCATCGGCTGCGGACCCGTCCGTCGAGGGAAGGACGCTCAGTGACGATCGACTCGACGCCCGTGCTCGCGTGCGAAGGGCTCCGCAAGCGCTTTGGCGACCTCGTGGCCGTCGATGGCGTGGGGTTCGAGATCGCGCCCGGGGAGACGTACGGGCTCCTCGGCCCCAACGGAGCGGGCAAGACGACGTCGATCTCGATGCTCTGCGGTCTGCTCGAGCGCGACGGCGGTCAGGTGATGCTGCTGGGCGAGCCGTTCACGCCACGCAGCGTTGAAGCCAAGCGGGCTATCGGATACGTGCCGCAAGACATCGCGATCTACCCCGACCTCACGGCGCGCGAGAACCTCGTGTTCTTCGGCAGGCTGTACGGTCTTTCCGGGGCGGAGCGCGCAAAACGCATAGACGAGGTCCTCGAGATCATCGGCCTCGCCGATCGGGCGAACGACCGGGCCGGCGAGTTCTCCGGCGGCATGAAGCGGCGGCTCAACATCGGCATCGGCCTACTGCATGAGCCCAGGCTACTCGTGCTCGACGAGCCCACCGTGGGCGTCGATCCTCAGAGCCGCAACGCCATCCTCGAGAGCATCGAACACCTCGGCGCAGAAGGCATGGCCGTGCTCTATACCACCCACTACATGGAGGAAGCCGAGCGCCTCTGCGACCGGGTCGGCATCATCGATCACGGCAAGATCGTGGCAGAGGGCACGCGCGGTGAACTCGTGCGGCTCGTAGGCGAGCACGATCGCGTACACCTCACCGCGACCGGCGACCTTGCGGCAGCATCGGCGGCGCTCGTCGCACTCGAGCCGGTGCGCCAGGCCGATGTCGCCGACAGCGGTCTCGACCTCATCGTGGAGGGTGCGGCCGACGCTCTCGCCAGCGTGCTCGCGATCGCTGCCGCACACGACGCGACGGTGACGAGCGTCGACGTCGTCCAGCCCGACTTGGAGGCTGTCTTCTTGCACCTCACCGGTCGCGCTCTAAGGGACTGAGCCGGATGCGGACCGCGCTGCTCATCGCCCGCAAGGACCTCGCGCTGCGAGCGCGCGACAAGTCCGTGTTCATCTACGGCATACTCGCGCCGTTCGGCCTCGCGCTCATCTTCAGCTTCATCTTCGGGCCCCTCGACGACGCCACGTTCCACGCCCGATACGCCGTCGTGAACGAGGACGGCGGACCGATCGCCGACGCGTTCCTCGGCGTGCTCGGCTCGCTCGAAGACGACGGGATCGCGACCATCACGGAGGTCGGCTCGGCCGAGGAGGCGCGCGAGCGTGTCGAAGCGGGCTCTGACCCGTTCACCGCCGAGGAGGGCGAGAGCTCGAGCGCAGCGATCGTGTTGCCGGCAGGGCTCTCCGACGCGGTGCAGTCGGGACGCGGCGGCGAGATCGTGGTCATCGGCAGCGCGGGAGCCCAGCTCTCGAGCCAGGTCGCCTACTCGATCGCCGAGGCGTTCGCCACCGAGGTGGGAGC
>SLCP01000183.1 GCA_007125735.1 Coriobacteriia bacterium
CCTTCCGGGCGTCTACGAATGGTCGGGATGGCGGGATTCGAACCCACGACCTCTGCGTCCCGAACGCAGCGCTCTACCAAGCTGAGCCACATCCCGACGAGGCGGTATGATACACGCTCCGCCGCACGAGGGCAAAGAACGCCCGCCCCATGGCTCGTCGAGGGCTCAGAAGCGAGGAGGCCCCCTCCGCAGAAGGGGCCTCCTTACATCCTCCAGCTACACGTGCTCCCGAACGCTCCTAGCGCCCGAGCCTCACATGGCACGCCGCACAGAACGTGGGCGCGTGGCACTCGAAGCACGGCTCGGCGCCGCGGTCCCTCACGATTGCCACGTGCTCGAGCTCCCACGGACGGGCGCCAGTCGCGCCCTCGTGGTGGCACCTGTCGCAGAACAGCTGCACGTGGCAGTTGTCGCACACAGGCCTCGCGTACTCTCCGTCGCGCAATCCGGTTGCGTGGGCCTCTCGGAAGTTGGCCGGGTGCGGCATATCGAGAACGTGGCAGGCGTTACAGAACGCTGCCGCCGCACCGCCCTCTCCGTGGCAATACGTGCAGTTCTCGGGCTGGCCCTCGAACGCCGGTGGATGGAGTGCGGGCGTGTCGATGTCGACGCGGCGCGTCCATCCGGCTTGCGTATGGCTCGTGGGCAACACTGCCTCGCTCGTGTGGCAATCCACGCAGAACTCCTTGGCGTGACACACGGCGAAGCATCCATCCGCACCGATGTCGTTCACGGTATCGGCGTGGACTCTCAGCCACGGCTGGCCGTCGATCGCACCCTCGTGGTGACAGTCGCTACACAGCTCGACATAGGTGTGGCAGTTCGAACAGACAGCCGGATTATCCCGACCGGTCGCTGCGTGGAACTCCTTGAACTCCTGCGGGTGCGGCATGTCGAGAACGTGGCACCCCTTGCAGAACGCCGAGTTTGGTCCGCCCTCACCGTGACAGACCTCACACGCGGTGATCTCGTTTCTCGCATCGACGGCGTGCTGGCCGAGCTCCTCGGCAGGCCTACGGAGCCAGTCGCCCGCCTGGTGTGACGTCGGGACCGGGTTGACTGCCGTGTGGCACTCCTGGCAGTACGCGATCTCGTGACACTGGCCGAGGCACCCTGGGACGCCGTTCGTGCGTACCGCCTCGGCGTGCTGAGCGCCGCCCCACGCTACGTCGGTCTGGAACTCCCAGCTCGACATGGTGCCGTGGTGGCAGTTGTCGCAGAAGTACGGATTCGCGGCCGTGTGGCACATCTCGCACTTCTCCGCCTGAGCGACGACGAGCTCGGGATGCGTCCTGTTGCGGAACTCGATCGGGTGTGGCATCTCCATGCCGTGGCAATCCATGCAGAACGTGTCGATCACGTGGCATGTCGAGCAGTACCCGACCTCCGCTACCGCAGGCAGGTACGCAAGGCGCTCGTACATCGGGGCGTCGGCGCCGGGCGCTTCGCCATCAGCGGCGTACGCGCGCGCGATGCCCCGGCTCGATTCCTCCGTACCCTCCTCGGTGGCTGGCTCCTCCTCGGTGTCGGCCTCCTCCTCGGTGGCTGGCTCCTCGGCATCAACGGTATCGCCTGAAGCCGCAGCCATCGCCTCAAGGTCTGCAAGTGCGAGGTCGGCATGGCCACGAGGGTAGAAGTCTGCATCGAAGTGGCTATCGGGCTTGAGCACGAAGTCAGGCGTGTGGCACGCCGAGCACGCGCCCGGTGCCATGATCCCGCTCGGGGACTCGCTCGTGAGCGTGTGACAACGGAAGCATGCGGTCATGAGCATGAAGTCTTCGTGCGGCTGGTTCGGCTCGCCCGTGACCGGGTGCACCAGCGTCAACTCGAAGTCCTCGGGATGCGCGACCCGGTTGTGACACACCGTGCAGTGAATCTCCGAGTCGGTATGCACGTCGTGGTCGATGATGATCCCGGGACTCGGGGTCACCGTGCGGTTGGCGAGGTTGTGACATTGCGTACACTGCTCGGACCCCATGTGCTTGGCGTCGAGCGCGAGGTGCGAACCCGGGTTGAGCGGCAGCTCGAATCTGTTCGTGGCCGTCAAATAGAGTTCGCCGAGCGCCTCGGCCTTGTGGAGCATGAACGTGATGGGGTCGGCATTGACGGGCATGTGGCACGCCATGCACGAGATGTTCGAGTGAGACGAACGATCGTACGCGATGATGGTGTCGTCTTGGACCTTGTGACACCCGTTCGCGCAGAACCAGTACGTCGATGTCACCCCCAACGCAGTGACCATGACCGCCGCCAGCACCAGGACTGCGACACCCGTCCAGATGATATAGCGCGGTCTGCGGACCGGATCCTTGAATCCGGCGAGGGAGATTTTTGCCATCGACACTCTCCTTACCCCAACGCGATCGGACATGCGCGAAGAAAGCAGTCTCCGCCGCTCGTGAACGGATAACGTACTTACGATACCGGAACGCGTGCCTTCGCATCAACTCCAGACACAGAAAAGCGGGCACGCCACGCCAAGAACAAGCGTCTCTTGTTGACTTCAAGAACGAGCGCCCGGTTCCTGCCGACGCGGCCGGGTGTTCGTCACGCGCCGACCTCGAGCACGATCGATATCTCGACAGGGGCCCGGCGCGGCAGCTCGGCCACCCCCACGGCCTCCCGCGCGTGCCTGCCTGCATCCCCGTATGCTGCTATGAGCACGTCGCTCGCCCAGTCGATCACCGTTGGCTGTTCCGTGAACCCAGGAGCCGATGCGACGTACCCGACGAGCTTGACAGCCCTGGTGACCTCGTCGAGATCGCAGACGACCGAAGCGGCCGCGAGCGCGTTCAGCGCGCACACGCGCGCACACTCCCCTGCGATCTCGGGGGAGACGTTCGACCCTACGAGTCCGGAAGCGAGCAGGTCGCCGTCGAGCAGCGGCAATTGGCCTGCGGTGAACACGAGTGCGCCGCTTCGTACGGCCGGCAGGTATGCACCAAGGACGGTAGGAGGTTCAGGGAGGGTGAGTCCGGCGGCGGCGAGCCGGTCGGCCGCCGTCGGCACGTCAGCGCACCGCCTTCAGCGCGTCGGCGAGGGTGTCGAGCTTCATGATCGCCGCCGAGATCTGACGGGACGTCTCCGCTGACTGCTGGGACACGCTCGACACCTCACGCATCGAGACCACCACCTGGTCGGAGGCGGTGCGCTGCTGCTGGGTCGCGATCGAGATCTGCTTGGCCGCGTCGGTCGTCTCCTCGACCTGAGCGACGATGCCCTCGAGCGCCACCGCGGTGCGCTGCGCGAGCGCCTTGCCCTCGTCGACCTTGTTCGCCGCTCGCTCCGTCGACATGATGAGGGCCGAGGTGGATGCCTGGATCTCGCGGACCACGCGCCCGATCTCCTGCGTCGACTCGGTCACGGAGTCCGCCAGCTTGCGGATCTCCTCGGCGACAACGGCGAATCCCTTTCCGGCGTCGCCCGCCCGTGCGGCCTCGATCGCTGCGTTGAGGGCGAGGATCTTCGTCTGCTCGGCGATCTCGTCGATGATGGTCAGTACGCGACCGATCTCCTGGCTGCGCTCTCCGAGGGCGAGGATTCGGTCGGATGCCGCATTCGTAGTCGACCGGATCTCCTCGATGCCGAGGGACGTGTCGGCGACGGACTGCATGCCCTCTTCCGCGCTCGCAAGCGTGCGCTCCGCGACGGAGACGACCGAGGCCGAGTTCTCTGCGATCTGCTTGGAGGTCTGCGCAAGCTCCTCGACGGTGGCCGAGGTCTGCGAAACTGCCGCTGCCTGCTCTGCCGCACCGGAGGCCTGCTGCTCGGTCGCGGCGAGGACCTCGGCGCTGAGCATTCTGACGTCCTCGGCAGCTGCCTCGATCCGAGTGAGGACGCGGCCGAGCTCCTCGGCCTCGCGCAGCAGCTCGGCCCTGATGCCCGCGATGCCTTTCGCGTGAGAGACGGGTATGTTGAGCAGGCGAGCCATCTCGAGAAGCACGTCGGTGAAGAGCTTCTCCGAGGCCACGACACTGATCCGGTAGCAGACCGCGCCAAGGACCGCGCCAGCCGCGAGCGCCATCCCCCAGAACGCCGCATGGGCGGCAGGGCTCTTGGGCTCTACGAACAACCCCGCGGCCACGGGAAAGACCGCCCCGATCGCAAGGCCCGCACCGACCATCACGACAAGCAGATTCCGCGCACCCACAGCACGAGTCCGATCGCTCACGGTGACTCCCGTCGTCAGATCACTCGGTCGCATCCATGGTACCAGCAGCATCATCGGCCCGGTACTGTTGCATTGTGATACCCTATGGGGTATTATTCTCCGTGTAGTCCAGTACGGCTCGTGCCGATAGAGATGGGAGAGGGTATGTCACGCGTGCACATCGAGAACGCCTCGTGCGACAGATCGCCGGGGTGCCCGGCGCGCAGAGTGTGCCCGAAAGGTGCTATCGTGCCCCTCGACGGGGGCTCGTACCCCGGGGCGAACGGCTACACCGTCTTACAGGAACGGTGCGCTGGTTGCGGCGTATGTATGCGGGTGTGCCCCGGCGGAGCAGTCACCCTCGGATGATGGAGAACACAATGAGAAACGATGTGGTTGTAGTCGATGTGTACGACCTGCCGACGCAGACCTCGTGCTACTCGGGAGGTTGAGGTCCGTCATGGTCTCCGGAGGAGATCACGGCGCTGATTCGCGATGAGATCGAGCGGCGGTTCGATGACGCAGCGGTCATCAACTACCTCGATGTGGCCGACCCGGACGTCGAGTCGGCGCACTCGGACATGATCCGGGAGATCGAGACCCGCGGCCTACTCTATCCGGTCACGGTGGTCAACGGCGTGCCGACCTACGACGGAGCGGTGTCCTACCCGGGCATCATGCGCTCCGTTCGAAGCACCCTGGAGCAGGTCGCCTCGGCGTAGAGAGTCGCACGAGCGGTGCGCTCCACAGCGCTAGCGTCCCGGGGTCACCCGCTCGAGGAACATCCCCACAAGGCCCTTCGACATGAACGTGTCCCACGCGCTCGCCTCCGATGCCGGAGCGAGCGCGTGGTCGTAGCGGGCCCGCAGAGCCGGATCGCTGAGCACCCGGTAGGCCTCGTTGATGCGCTGCATCTTGCGCGTCGCGGCTGCCTGGCGGGACTCCGGTACCACGTCGGGATGGTACTTGAGACTGAGCGCCTTGTACGCCTTCTCGATGACCTCGGGCTCGGCGTTCCTGGCGACCTGCAGTGTCTTGTAGTGGTCCACGCGGCTCCTTGAGAAGCGCTCGGGATCTTCAGGGACTCGGACGGTGCTGTCTGGCCAGTGTAGACGGAGGCGCTCGCGTCAGTCCAGGCGGCGAACGGCGGTCAGACGAGGGCGACCTCTTCGACCTCACGGACCTTGCGCTCGGCGATGACGACTCCGGCCAGAACGAGTGCCGCCCCGACCAGCTGCAGCCATCCCAGCCGCTCGCCGAGCACGAGCGCCGCGAGCACGATAGTCACCAGGGGCTCGAACGTCGAGGTGATCGACGTCTGCGCCGGACCGAGGTGCCGCATGGCCTTGAGATACAGCAGGACCGCCGCGAACGTCGGGATGAACACGATCGCCGCCAGGAGCAGCCACGCCTCGGCGTCCCAGCCCACGGGGGCGATCCGAGCGCCCACCACGGTGGCGACGAGCGCGATCGCGATCGCGTTGAACCCGAACGTGTACGTCATGAGCACACCTCGCGAACGCCCCGGCAACCAGCGGTACGAGAGCACGTTGAACGAGGCGTAGCCCGAAGCGGCCCCGAGGCCGAGGAGTACGCCAGCGACCGAGACTCCCGACTCGATACCGAACGGATCGACCACGAGCGCACACCCGAGGAAGGTCAGCGTGACCGCTGCGATACGGACGCGGTCGAGCGCGTCACCGCCGAAGACACGAGATGCGATGGTGACGAGGGCCGGATACGTGTAGAACAAGACAGCGACGATGGCGGCATCCGTGTACACCAGGGCGAAGAAGAAACACAGCGATGCGGCGCCGTACCCTGCGACCGCAAGGACCAGGTACCGGCCGAGGTCGCTGCGAGGGACCTTGAGCATGCGGGGGCGGGTCACGAGGAGATAGCCAGCGAGCAGGAGCGATGCCGCCCCGAACCGCCACACCAACAACTGCAGCGGCTCGGCGCCGTGCCGATAGGCCAGGCTCGTGAAGATGGCGAGCGTGCCGAAGCACGCCGCCGACACCGTAACCGCGAGCAAAGCGGCCCGTCGCTTCACCGAGACCCAGACCTTCCGTCCGCGCCATCAAAGGAGACAACCCTGCCATGCGCTCGGTCGCCGGTCAACCGTACTGTGCGAAGCTCTGGTAGACTCTCGACTCCGACGACCAGTACGAACGAGGGAGCATGCCCCGTGTTCTTGCTCGACCGGCTCGCGACCCGCCGCACCGCATGGTCCGCCTCCATCGCATGGATGGCGGTCATCTTCGGCCTGTCGTCACTGCCCGGCTCGGCGGTCCCGAGCACGGGCGGCACGTATGCACACTTCGGCGTCTACGCCATTCTCGGCGCACTGCTCTACCTCGCCTTCCGGCACGAGACGCCCGACACCGGCCGCGCGCTTGCTCTCGCCGTCATCACCGCGTCTGCGTACGGAGTGACCGACGAGCTCCACCAGGCGTTCGTTCCAGGACGTGTTCCTGACGTCGTAGACTGGGCCGTGGACACTCTCGGCGCTCTCGCGGGCGCGTGGCTCATGCTCGTCGCGACAAGAAGGCGGTAGCCAAATGCCACTGCGGACCACACGCCTCATGCTCGCCGAGGAACCCGGCGCGATCGAGCACGCCGCCGAGGTGCTTCTCGACGGAGGCCTCGTGGCCTTCCCCACCGAGACGGTCTACGGGCTCGGTGCCCTCGGGCTCGATTCAGACGCCGCCGGTCGCATCTTCGAAGCCAAAGGTCGGCCGAGCTTCGACCCCCTCATCCTGCACATCGCCCACGCGCCCGAGCTCGAACGTGTCGCTGAGGTCAACGAGGCGGCATGGCGCATGGCCGAACGCTTCTGGCCAGGTCCGCTGACGCTCGTGATGCCGCGCTCGACAGCCGTGCCCGACATCGTCACGTCAGGACTCCCGACCGTCGCCGTACGCGTGCCGGCCCACCCGGTCGCTCACGCCCTGCTCGAAGCGGTCGGCGAGCCGGTAGCGGCGCCCAGCGCGAACCCGTTCGGCAAGCTCAGCCCCACCACCGCGACGCATGTTCGAACGGGGCTCTCCGGTCGCATCGATGTGATCCTCGACGGTGGCCCGACCGCGCGCGGCCTCGAGTCAACGATCATCAGCGTCGCCGAGGACGTGCCGGTCCTCCTGCGCACGGGAGCGATCCCTGCCGAGGAGATCGAGGAGATGCTCGGCGTGCGGCTCGAACGGCACGTGCCGACGTCCCGCCCGGCCACGCCGGGGCAACTCGACTCGCACTACGCCCCACACACCCCGGTGATCGTGAGCACCGAGCCCGTCGCGGACCCATCTCGCACAGGGCTCGTGGTCCTGAGGAAGACCGGGGTCGAAAAGGACTTCGCGGCGGTGGAAGAGCTCTCGGCCGATGGTGACCTGACCGAGGCGGCCAAGAACCTCTTCGCCGCCCTACACAGGCTCGATGCCCTCGGTCTGGACCTCATCGTCGTGCGCCCGGTTCCCGAGACGGGCCTCGGCGCGGCGATCATGGACCGCATGCGCCGGGCGGCGTTCAGGGAGGACGAGTAACGGCTGCGGTCAGGCGCAGCTGTCGTCGGCGAGCCAGTGCACGGCGCCACTCGCCAGCGCGTACGACCCTCCGACGACCATCGTCTCATCGGCGGGAACATCGAAGCCGTCGACGAACTCCTCGAGCCGCGCGATCGTCGCCACGACGTGCCGATTCACGGCTGCGGCAAGAAGAGCATCGTCTGCATCGCTGGGCGCGCATGCAGGATCGACCGGGGAGACGTCGATCTTC
>SLCP01000106.1 GCA_007125735.1 Coriobacteriia bacterium
AAGCTCGGCCGAGAGGCGGCGCGCGGGCAGCCAGCCGCTTGGGTGCGAGGGGTCCTCAGGCTTGCGCGTGGGGCCGGGTGCGAGGAGGAGCACGTCGTCGGCCGCACCGCTCTCGCGGGCGACGGTGGCTTTGAGCTCGGGCAGGAGCGCGAGCATCTCGTCGCGCGTGGGCGGACGCCCTGCCTCGCTCACGCCGAGTGCGTCGAGCGCACCGATGCGCACGAGACTCTCGGTCTCGGCGAGGGTGGCCCGCGAGCGCCGCAGGAAGTCTGCGAGGTCCCGGAAGGGTCGCACCGTCCGCTCGCGCTCGATGGCGGTAAGCAGGCGCGCGCTCATCTCGTGTGCGTCGCGCAACCCCACCCGGATGGCGGTACCGTCGCACTCGACCGTGTAGCGGCCTGCCGAGGAGTTCACGTGCGGCGCGAGCAGCGCTATGCCGTGGCGGCGGGCGTCGTTGGCCACAAGGCGCGGCGTGTAGAAGCCCATCGGCTCGTTGTTGAGGATCGCGCACGCGAACTCGGCCGGGAAGTACGTGTGCAGCCACGCACTCGCATACGAGACGACCGCGAAGCACGCCGCGTGCGCCTTGTTGAAGCCGTAGGCAGCGAACCCCTCGAGCTGGCGGAAGACCTCCTCGGCGACCTCGAAGGCGACGCCCCGCGCGAGTGCCCGGTCGATGAAGTGTGCGCGGATCTCGGCCATCTCGGCGCGGCTGCGCCCGCGGGTCATCGCACGGCGGAGCGAATCGGCCTCTGCGAGATCGAAGCCGGCGACGGCGCGGGCGACGAGGAGCACTTGCTCCTGGTAGACGATGACGCCGTAGGAGTCCGCGAGCGGAGCGGCCATCGCGGGGTGCGGGACGGTCACCGGCTCGGCCCCGTGGCGGCGGCGGATGAACGGCGTGATCATCTCGGCCTCGAGCGGGCCGGGGCGGAAGAGCGAGATCGCGGCGACGATGTCGTCGAAGCGCGTCGCACGCAGGCGCGTGTTGAGGTTGCGCTGGCCGCTCGACTCGAGCTGGAAGACGCCCACCGTGTCGGCGCGCGCGATGGCCTCGTAGACGGCCGGGTCGTCGGGCGCAAGTTCGAAGGGCTCGGGCACGGCCGCCTCGCCCACGCGCGCCCGGGCGAGCTCGACCGCCTCGCTGATCGCCGAGTGCATGCGCAGGCCGAGGATGTCCATCTTCACGAGGCCGAGCGCCTCGACGTCGTCCTTGTCGTACTGGCTCACGACCACGCCTTTTGCGGCCCACTGGAGCGGCGTCCACGTGTCGATGGGCTCGCGCGTGATGATGAAGCCGCCGAGGTGCGTGCCGAGGTGCATGGGGCATGCGTCGAGCTGCTCGGCGATCTCGACGATGCGCGCGTGGCGCCGCTCGCGCAGCGGGTGGTTCGCGCACTCGGGGTACGTCGCGAGCACGTCGCGTAGGATGCGCGCCGAGACCCACGGCAGGTGGCGCGAGAACGCGTTGATCTCGGCAGGCGCGTGCCCGAACGCGCGGGCGGCGGTGCGAACGGCACTGCGCGCCGTCATCGTGTTGACGGTCGCGACCATCGCGACGTGGCTCTCGCCGAAGCGGCGGTAGATGAAATCGATGACCTCGTCGCGCCTCGCCGAGTCGAAATCGACGTCGATATCGGGCATCTGCCGGCGCGCCGGGTTCAGGAAGCGCTCGAAGAGCAGGTCGTAGGCGACCGGGTCGGCATCGGTGATGCCGAGCACGTAGGAGACGATGCTGTCGCCCGCACTCCCCCGCCCCGAGCAGCGGATGCCGCGCTCTTTAGCGAACCGCACGATCTCGTCGACGATGAGGAAGTACTCCGAGAATCCAAGCTCATCGATGATGCGGAGCTCGCGGGCGAGGCGGGCATGTGCCTCCGTATCGCCGGGCCGGTAGCGCCACGCGAAGCCCTCGTCGGCGCGTTTCGCGAGCGCGGAGGCGGCGGTCTCGCCGCGCGGGAGGTCGGCCGCCGGGAAGTGGAACTCGCCGAGGCCTAAGTCGAGGTCACAGCGCTCGGCGATCTCGAGCGTGGTGTCGCACGCGTGCTCTCGTCCGGCGAACAGCCGCCGCATCTCGGCGGCGGGTTTGAGCCAGAGCTCGGCGTTGGGCCGCTGCAGCGGTCCGGGGAGCGCGGTGCGCGAGGAGGCAGCGGAGAGCACGTCGTGGATGCGGTGGCCGGCGGGCGCGAGGTAGTGGACGTTGTTGGTGGCGACCACCGGCAGCCCGCAGCTCTCGGCGAGCGAAGAGAGTGCTGCGAGGTAGTGCGGTGACTCGGGTGTGAGCAGGTGCATAAGTTCGACGTAGAACGCGCCGGGCTCGAAGCACGCCGCGAGTCGCTTGAGCGCCGTTCGCGCACGCGCCCGTCCGCTCCCGCCGGCGATCACCGCCGCTCCCACCTCGCCGCCCGGACACCCGCTCATGCCGATGAGCCCCGCCGAGCACTCAGCGAGGTCTGCAAGCATGACGAGGCTCGGCTCGCTCCGCGTGCGCACGTGCGTGCGGGCGAGCAGCCGGCAGAGCGAGCGGTAGCCGGCGCGATTGCGCGCGAGCAGCGTGAGGTGGAAGCCGCCGTAGCCTGCCGCGCGACCGAAGCCGGACGGCGGCGGCCAGGCAAGCCGCTCGCGGGGCGGCAGGTCGCCCTCGGCGCCGCCCGTACCCGCGCCCGCGATGCCCGCTGCCTCGACGACCACCTCGGCCCCGATGATGGGGCGGATGCCCGCCTTGAGCGCCGCCTGGTAGAAGCGGATGGCGCCCGAGAGCCCCTGGTGGTCGGTGAGCGCGAGCGCTCCCATGCCGAGCTCGGCGGCGCGCCCCACGAGCGCGTCGATCGACGCCGCCCCGTCGCCGAAGCTGAAGGTCGAGTGCACGTGCAGGTGCACGAAGGAGTCGCCCACGGGCCTCACCGGCCCTAATCGAGCACGCCGAGGAGGAGCCACCTGCCGCTCGCGCGATCGAACGCGAGGTCGTACGTGCCGCCTTCACTGGCAACGATGCGCCAGCACCGGAGGCTCACCGTGTACTCGACGTCCCACCACGCGCGCTCGACCGCCCACGTCTGCACGACGCTCTCGACGTCGAAGACGCGCGAGCGCCACGCGAATGCCGCCGGAGCGCGGCGAACGACGTCCCACGTCGCGGCGACCGGCTCGACCACCCGCTTGCCAAGTCCGGCGCTCCCAGGGTGTACGAGGTCGTCGGCCCGCACGAACCACGGGGTCGCGCGCAGGTCCTCGATGACGGGCGCACGGCCTTCTCGGCTGGAGAACAGGTCGTCGGCGCGACCCTCGGGTAATGTGACGTATCGTTTGATGGCGGCGTTGCGACCCACGGGAGACCTCTCACGAGAGCGATGAGCGG
This sequence comes from Coriobacteriia bacterium, assembly GCA_007125735.1. Classification (GTDB taxonomy): domain Bacteria; phylum Actinomycetota; class Coriobacteriia; order Anaerosomatales; family SLCP01; genus SLCP01. The sequence continues at coordinate 3,359 of SLCP01000106.1, forward strand.
GCCTCCACTATATCGAACGTATGTTCGATTCGGCAAGAAGTGGGGTCTTCGGACACGCCACACGGGTATCTATCTTCGAGCCCCTCGACAGGGGCGATGCCATCGTGGAGGTAGGCCGATGAGTTCGAGCGACACAGCGAAGCGTGCCGCCGCGCACGCAGCAGCACGGTTCGTTCTGGACGCGGCGGACGGAGCCGATGTGATCGGCGTCGGCACCGGAAGCACGGTGGCACACTTCATCGACGCACTAGGATCGAGCGCCCGGCGACCCTCCCGGGCGGTGTCGACGTCGCCCGACACCGACACGAGACTGCGTGCTGCTGGCATCGAGATCGCCACCCTCGCCGAGGTTCCCGCACCCCTCGGCATCTACGTCGACGGCGCTGACGAGATCGACGCCCTCGGCCAGGCCATCAAGGGTGGCGGAGGCGCACACACGCGGGAGAAGGCGATAGCACGAGCCTCCCGGACCTGGGTGTGCATCGTCGACGACACCAAACTCGTCGACACCCTTGGGCAACAGGCAGCCGTGCCGATCGAGGTCGAAGCGGACTCGTGCGCGGCCACCCTCGACGCGCTCGTCGCGATGGGTGGACAGCCGCACGTCAGAGGAGACGGGCCCGGCGGGCCTGCGACCGTCATCGTCGACGTCACCGGACTCGACCTCCACGATCCGCCCGCGATGGAGCAGGGACTCGAGTCGCTCCCCGGCGTCCTCGCGTGCGGCATCTTCGCGTCGCGCCGGGCTGACGTCATACTCGTCGGCCACCCGGACGGGTCGGTCACGACGGTCCGCCCACCTCCCACACCTCCGCGTTCTCGCCGTGCTGAGTGACGAACGAGAACCACATCTCGAGGTAGACGGGGGTTTCCGCTCCGTCGACAGTCACCCAGGTTCGAACGCCGTCGTGCTCGAGGGCCACGTCCCGCCCGTCGATGTCGGTAGCGAACGAGCCGCTCGGCAGTCCCGCGCGCGGCACGGCGACAGCTGGGCCATCCGGGATGCGAAACACGTACATGATCTCTTTCATGGGGAAGCGTGCGTCCTGCCGGGTGACCGGCGCTATCAGACGCTCGCTCTCCTCGTAGCCGGCGTAGGGATTGGTTCGATAGTCGCGTGTGTGGCCCGTGTCCTCGGAGAGTATCGTCGCGTCCGGAGCGAACTCCCTCACCTCTCCCACGGTCATGAACTGTGCGCTGACCAGGTCGAGCTCCGTGCCCACGTACTCGCCCACGAGCGCCTTGCCGAGGGACTGGGACCACAGCGATTCCGTCTGCCGGTCGTACATCACCAGGTTCGATTCGTGGAGCAGACCGCTCACACCAAACTCGAGCGTCTCGCCCTCGACCACCCGGTCGAACACGAGCGCCGAGCCGCATAGCGGTCAAAACGTCACCGCGATGGGCCTGCCTCCTACGACCTCGTTGGCGATCTCGTGCCATACGAGGATGTTGTACGGGTAGAAGCGGACGTCGCCCTCGATCTCGACGAGAACGCCGTACACGTCGTCAGGGATCGTCGACGCTTCCAGGGTATCGAACAGTGGATCGGTGAGCGCCGGAATCCCGTCCTTGGGCGGCCCTCCCGAGATGAACTCGTCAAGCTCGACCAGGCGCTTCGATGTGTCCGTTGCAAGACCGAAGCGCTCGAACTCCCGAGCTTCCTGCTCAGCCTCCGGCTCGACCGCAGGTTCATCGGCGGAGCAGGACCCGGCAAGGAGCGCGGCACATACCGCCGCAACCACGAGCGCGGCTTTCCCTACCTTCATCTCCGACGCACCTCACCTTCATCCGGCGTCGAGCCTGCGCTGCGCCTCGGTGACCCGACCGCACATCAGCGGCTCACTGCCCGCGCATCCGCGTCGAGAGCGTTCAAGTCCGTGAGGATCGGGGTCGCCCTCAGTGCACGCACCCCCCAGAGCAAATTGTCCGCCATGTACCGGGCGGTACGGTTCGTATACAGGTGGCCGTCACCACCCGCGTCGATGTAGCTCGGCCCTGGGCCGGCGTCGCCGACCCAATAGCAGTCCACGTTGGGCGGCACCATGCAGCCGAGGTGAGTGAGGTTGTAGAGCGTGTTCGCGCAACAGTCGTGGGCACCATCCTCGTTACCTGTGACGATCACGCCGGCGACCTTACCGTAGAGCGGGTACTGACCGGTGACTGAATCGCCCTCGGCATACGTACCGTCGAGCCGCTCCATCACGAGTTGCGCGATCGAGGAGCGCACCCCGAACCAGATCGGCATCGCGATGACCAGGATGTCGCACGCCTTGATGCGCTCGAGGATCCCCGGCCACTCGTCGCCTTCGCCCTCGTCGGACGTGACCCCGAACTTCACACGATGATCGACGACGCGGATCGTCTCGGACACGACGCCTCGTTCGCCGAGGAGCCGTGCGACCTTGTCTACGAGCACCTGCGTGTTGGAAACCCGAGGGGACGGCTTGAGAGTGCAGTTCAAGAAAAGCGCGTCGATGCTCACCTGTGATCCTCCTGCCCCTACCGCCCCTCGTAGCGCTCCGCCACGAACTCCCAGTTCACGAGGTTCCAGAACGCGTCGACGTAGGCGGGGCGCTGGTTGCGATAGTCGATGTAGTAGGCGTGCTCCCACACGTCGCACGTGAGCAGCGGCACGGCGCCGGAGGTCATCGGGTTCTCGGCATTGCTCGTCGACGTGATCGAGAGTGCGCCGCTCGCATCGGCCACGAGCCACGCCCATCCGGAGCCGAACTGTCCCACCGCGGCTGCGGCGAACTGCTCCTTGAACGCGTCGAACGAGCCGAACGCCGCGTCGATCGCCTCGGCGAGTTCCCCGCTCGGCGCTCCGCCGCCTGCGGGAGAGAAGCAGTTCCAGTAGAACGTGTGGTTCCACACCTGCGCGGCGTTGTTGAATACGCCGCCCGACGAGTTCATGACGATCTCTTCGAGCGACGCCTCGGCGAACTCGGTGCCCGCGATCATCTCGTTGAGCTTGGTCACGTACGTCTGGTGGTGCTTGCCGTGGTGGTACTCGAGCGTCTCGGCGGAGATATGCGGCGAAAGCGCGTCTTTCGCGTACGGCAGCGGCGGCAGTTCGTGGGTCATCTCGGTGCCCTCCATTCGGTCTGTGGCGTGTTCGTATGCGGGTGTATGTACCCGCAGCGACGCACCTCGGCACACTCCTCGCTAGCGCCACTGGCACGGGGATTCCCGAGGGCGCGATCCGGCGGCCCGCCGACCGAGGAGGTGATCCAGCAGTGCGAAGTATCCATATCGCTGCGCTGGTCCTGTCCACCACGAGCACCAAGGAGGATGCGACCTCCTAAGACGGCGGCGCACCGGGTGACGTGAACCCGGGCGCACCGCGCCATCAGCACGGATGTACGTCGCTGTCTTGCAGCGATACCGAGAGGGCCGTCTCAGCCGAGGCGGCCCTCTCTCGTTAGGCCCCGGCTACGAACGGGATGAGCCGCGCGAAGACCGCCCCGGCCGCCAGTGCGACCCCGATCGTGATGCTCACGACGAACGCCGCGCGCTTCTTGCCGAGCACCGCCGCGAGCACGACGACCGTCGAGATGCACGGGATCGCGAGCGTGTTGACGAGCGCGTAGACGAACAGGTCGGTGCTCGACATGAACGTCGAAAGGTCGCGCGCGCCCTCCCCCATCGTCGCGATGGCGAGTGTGGCAAGGAGCTGCAGCGCGAACTCTTTGCGCAGCAGGCCAAAGAGGAGGGTGAGCCCTGCTACCGACGGCAGGCCGAGCAACACGACGATGACCGGGTCGAGCGGTGTGGTGAGCGTCCAGATCCAGCCGCTCTCGTAGAGGCCGCCGAGCAGGATGCTGCCCACCACCACCACCGGCGTCACGACCACGATGAACTCCATGAACTGCGACCACGCCTTGCGCGCCACCACGCGCACGTTGGGCGTGCGGAACGGGAACATCTCCATGACGAGCCCGCGTGCTTGGCCGGGCACCAAGCGCCCCATCGCGACACCCACGCCCACCGTCACCGCGGCGGTGACCGCGTAGACCCCGAGCGCGGGTCCGATGCCGATGTAGTGACCAACAGCGCCTAGGATCACCGCGGTGCGCGCGCTGCACGGCACGAACGACACGAGGGTCGAAGCGATAAAGCGTTCGCGATCCGTCGAGAGCACGCGGGTCGAGAGCACCGCCGGCACGCTGCACCCCGCCCCTGCCACGAGCGGGATGATCGCACGGCCGTGCAACCCGAACCGGTGCATCACCCGGTCGCTCAGGAACGCCACCGCGTTGAGGTAGCCGGAGTCCTCAAGGATGCCGAGGAGCACGTAGAACGTGAGGATGTAGGGCAACCCGATCGAGAGCGCGGCCTCGATGCCGGCGTCGAACCCCCAGAGCAGCGTGTCCCCCACTACCCCCTCGCCCGTCACGGCCCTTACCGCTGACTGGATGACCGGGGACGCGAACCGGGCCCACAGCGTCGAGAAGAGCCCAGCCAGGAACTCACCGATGAAGAAGAGCAGCAGGAATATCGCTCCGAGCACGCCCGCGAGCATCGGCACACCCGTCAGCGGCGATGTCGCTATCCGCTCCCACCGTACCCTGCGCGCTGCGTCCTCCTCGGCCGAGGAGACCTCTTTCGCGATGCGCGCGGCCAAGATGTGATGCTCGTGCGAGATCGCTGCTCCCGCCGGTGCTCCCGCTACGTGCTCGAACGAGGCGCGCGCCTCACCGGCCACGCGGACGAGACCACCCTCACCGGCAGCATGGAGGGTGTCGATGACATCGTCAGAGCCACGAAGGAGTTCGAGCGCCAGCGGGCGCACGGTGAGTCCGCTGACGCACGCGTCCCGCACCTCGACCGCGCGCGCGAGCGGACCCACGACCGCCTCCAGACGCTGACCGTAGCGGTGGAGCGGAGTCGGGAGCGGGCGGGGCTCGTGGGCGACCTCGATCGCCGCCTCCATCATCGCGAGCACGCCCGTGCCGGCGACCGCGACGGTCGGCACGACCCGCGCGCCCATCGCCGCAGCCAGTGCGGCCTCGTCGATACGCACGCCAGCGCGCCCGGCCTCGTCGACGAGGTTCAATGCGAGTACGACCGGTATCCCGAGGTCGAGCACCTCGAGCGCGAGAACGAGGTTGCGCTGCAGGTTCGTCGCATCCAACACGACGACGGCGGCGTCTGGCTGCGTGTCGAGCAGCGCTCTGCGCGATGTACGCTCCGCCGCCCCGTCGCCGTGGATGCCGTACGTGCCCGGCAAGTCGATGACGTCGACGAGGCGCCCGAAGACCTCCGTGGTGCCCACGTGGACGTCGGCGCTCTTGCCCGGATAGTGGGCGGTGAGGACGTCGGCGCCGGTGAGGTGGTTGAAGATCGTCGACTTGCCGACGTTGGGATTGCCGAGAAGCGCGATCACCCGCTCGGGCCGACCGTCAGGGTAGAGTGGGCCGTCAACGTGCACCTGGTGGCACCGCGCCATGGATCGGCTACTTCGCCTTGGCGGGCTCGACGAGGATACCCTCGGCCACGTCACGGCCGATCGCGTACGTGGCGCCCTCGACCTCGACGAGCAGCGGACCTTTGAACGGCGCGACCTCGCACACGGTGACCTCGGTACCGGGATACATACCGAGCGAGCCGAGGTACGCAAGCATCGCCTCGTCGTCCTCGGCCACCTGCACGATGCGACTCGAGGAGCCGCTCGACAGATCGCACAACGGACGCCCTTCGACCGGCGTGATCACGCCTTCAGCGGTCGGGATCGGATGACCGTGAGGGCAGACCTCCGGATTGTCGAGGAACTCCTCGAGCGCGAGCATGACGCGCGGGGAGAGCGCGTGCTCGAGTGCGCAGGCGTCCTCATGAGCCTCGTCCCAATTCAAGCCGAGGACGTCTACGAGGAAGCGCTCGGCCACACGGTGGCGGCGGACGATGTCGACCGCGAGGTCGCGTCCCGCATCGGTGAGCACGACCGCGCCCCCTTTACGCGTGATGAGCCCGCGCGACTCGAGTCGCTTCAGGGTCGCGGTGACCGTGGGACCCGAAACGCCGAGGGCTTCCGCGATCGGCGTGGGACGCACCTCGCCGCGCTCCGAGAGCTTGAATATCGTTTCGAGGTACTCCTCGAGGGTTTCGGACGGCATCGCGTCTCCCCTGTCGATTCAGCGACCGCGTGCAGGCAGTTCATGACGCGCCTTAGTCTACTCTAAGCATAACTCTGCGACAATCATACCCACGCGTGACCACCTCCTGGAGTGCCGATGCGTCCGTATCCGCCAGAATCGCGATTCCAACCGTTCGTCCCGATCATGATGCCGTTCGTCGCCTCATCCAACAATTTTGGGAATCGCTCTTGACCCCCGCAGAGCGTACGTGTAACGTGATGGTTGTCCCGAGAAGTCGGACCGAGCGAGGCTCGAAAGACGGCGTACCAGTAGCCGCCGGCGGGGGACCTGGAGCAAGGGCATGACGCGAGTTGGCCTGCGCGATCGGGTTCCGCAAAGGAGGGAAATGGGAAGTCGTCCGGTAGGGTTCACGCAGGCGAGGTTTCTCGGGACACTTCTGTGTCCTCTCGCCTTTTCCGGCACCCCTCCTGTGTCTATGTAACGATGCTCGGGCGCGCGATCCAGACCCTACGGCCGGTACACGATCTTTGCGATCGGCGATTCCCACACCGCGACCTCGACGACCTCGACCTCGCTGCCCACGCGCTCCGCGAGCGCGTCGAAGATCACCCGTGCAAGGTTCTCGGCGGTCGGGTTGATCTGGTCGAACGGTGGCACGTCGTTAAGGTTCGCGTGGTCGTAGGGCTCGAGCACCGCAGCAAGATCCTCTTTCAGGCGCTTGAAGTCGTATACGATGCCCACCTCGTCGAGCTCGGTGCCGCGCACGGTCGTCTCGACGTCCCACGTATGCCCGTGCAACTTACAGCACTCCCCCGGGTACCCGTGAAGCGTGTGCGCCGCATCGAAGTGGCCTTTGATCGTCAACTCGTACACGGGAACAAACCTCTCTCAGAACAGCCTCTCTTGGTGCTCACCGGATATCGCGCATCGCGTGTCGCCTACGTCGCCACACGCATCCATCGCTTCGTTCGCGAGACGGTCGGCCTCGGCGTTCTCTTCGCGGCGCACGTGCGTGATGCGCACCGCCTGGAATCTGGCAACGAGCCTGCGTGCCTCGGCGAACAGCGGCTTGAGACCCTCGTTCTTGACCTTGTACGCGCCGCTCATCTGGCGGACGAGCAGCTCGCTGTCGGAGCGCACCTCGACCCGCGCACACCCGGCGCCGGCCGCCGCCCGCAGACCGGCGAGCAGGGCCTCGTACTCAGCGACGTTGTTGGTGGCGGTGCCGAGGTAGCGGCCTCCCTCGGTCAGCAGAGCTCCGTCAGGCCCGAACAGCACCCATCCCGCTCCGGCGGGCCCCGGATTGCCGCGCGCGCCACCGTCGGTGTAGAGGACGCACGTGTCGCCCGCCTCACTCATCGGCGAACCCGCGGACCACGAGAAGCCGCCGACAGCTCGGACACACGCCGACGTCGGGGCCTTCATGCAGGTCGCGCACCCGTTCCCTCGGCAGCTCCACCCGACATGCCGAGCACGTCGTACCGTTGAGGCGCGCGGCGCCGATGCCCCCTTTGGCTCCGCGCGCTGCCTCGTAACGATCGAGCAGCGCGCTATCGATCCCTCCGGCGAGCATGGCTCGCTCGGTCCGGTGCCGCTCGAGATCGCTTTGGACCGCGCCCCCCTTCTCGCGGAAGCGCCCGACGAGATCGGCCTCGCGCGCGGCAAGCTGCTCGAGTGCCGCATCCACCTTGGCGACCTGAGCCTTCGCCGTGTCCAATCGCTCCATCGTCTGCAATTCGTCGTTCTCGAGCTTGTCTTTGCGACGCTTCAGCGCGTCCATCTCCCGGGACAGGTTGTGCAGCTCTTTGGGAGTGACTCCTTCGCCCGAGTCGAGTTTGGCCTGGACCTCGGCGATCTTCTCGTCGACCGCGGCGACCTCATCGTTGGCTGCGGAGATGGCGCGTTCGTGACGGTGGACGAGCTCGGCTGCCTTCTCGCGCAAGGCGCGCACGTCTGCCGTCTTGTGACGAACCTCGAGGATGGCGCGCTTCTCGGGGAGCTCGTCGAGCTGCTTCTCGCCTCGCATGAGCGCAAGGTCGAGTTCTTGGAGTGCAAGAAGCGTCTGCGCTGCGTCCATCCGCGATTCTCCTGTCATGGTGTCCAGTAGTGCTGTTGTGCCGCATCCACGATGACCGCTTCACGCGCGAGTCCCGGTGTCGACCTCACCGCCTCGGCGAGTACCGGCACGAGCGGCCACTCCGAGACATCGTGCCCGACCTCGATGACCGCGCACCCCGCCTCTGCGGCGTTCACGGCGTCATGATAGCGCACCTCGCCCGCGACGAGGACATCGGCCCGCGCACGGAGCGCCGCGCCCACGAGGGAACTCGCGGATCCGGTCGCGACCGCGACCCGCGCAACCTGCGTCGAGTCGGCTCCCCTCACCCGCACGACCCCGCCGATACGGCTCTCGACACCGCGGGCGAACTCGGCGAGCGACACGGGGGACGCAAGCTCGCACACGCGACCCATCCGGGCACTTCCTCGCGCGATCTGCGTATCGCACACCTTGATGAGCGGTTCCTCGTACGGGTGCGCCTCGCGTATCGCCGAGACGACAGCTCCAGTCTGCGAACGCGGGCAGACCGTCTCGAGCCGCACCTCTTCTGCGCTGGAGCGGGCCTCACGGGTCCCGATGACCGGGTCGGACTCGGCGCGCGGCGTGAACGCGCCGGTCCCCTCGGCGGCGAACGTACACGCGTCGTAAGCTCCGATGCGACCCGCGCCCACGCGTGCGATCGCCGATTCGATCTCCGGGAGCGCCTCGCGCGGCACGTACACCGTCACCGACGCGAGCGGAAGCAGCGCATCTTCGAGCGGACCGGACGGCGTGAGGCCGAGGAGCGCGGGCAGCGCCTCGGCGCCGGCCGGCGCGCGGTCGAGGTTGGTGTGCGCCGCGACGAGCGCGAGGCCGCCGGCGAGCGCGTCGAACACGGGGCCGGAGGCGGCGGGCGTCAGTCGCGACGGCACCTCGATGAACGCAGGGTGGTGGGTGACGAGCACGTCGGCGTCGGCACCCAGCGCTCGGGCGACCGAGTCTGCAGTGACGTCGAGCGAGACGAACGCCCGGCGCACCGGCGCGCCCGGGTCGCCCGCAAGGAGTCCCACCGCGTCCCACGCCTCGGCCCACTCGGCCGGGAATGCATCGTGCACGGCTGCCACGACGGCTGCGACGGTCACGTCAGAATCGCTCACAAGGCCACCTCCCGCATCTCTCGCGCTTCGAAGTACACGACATGGTCGTACCCCGCCTCAGCGAGAGCGGCACGGACCGCATCGAGACCGACGCCCACTTCCTCGGGCCGGTGCGCGTCCGACGACGTGGTCGCCGGGACACCCGCCCTGCGAAACGCCTTCAGGAGCTCAAGCCCGGGATAGATCTCGCTTACCGGCTTTCTCAAACCCGCCGAGGAGACCTCGATCGCGACCCCGGTCTTGGCGAGCGCCGCGGCCACGTCCTCGTAGAGTGCCACCGGCTCGGCCGCCGGGCGGTGACCGAACTTCTTCACGAGGTCGGGATGGGCGATCACGTCGTACATCCCGCTTGCAGCGGCATCGACCACCGCCGAGAAGTACGCGTGCCACACGGCCTCCACGCTGCGCGACTCCCACGATTCAAGCAGGTCGGGGTCGTCGAACGCCCAGCCGTCGAGCATATGGACGGAACCCAGGATAACGTCGAACTCGTGACGCGCGAGCAGCGATGCGACGTGCTCGTGGTGACTCGGCAGCCAATCCGCCTCGATGCCTACGAGCACCTTCGGATCGCCCGGCTCGCCGGCGGCGGCTGCCCCGGCCATCTCTGCCAGATGAGCCTCGAACTCCTCGGCAGGCATCGCGTAGCACGACTCGGGATCGAGGTCGGGCGGGAGCGGCGCATGGTCGGTAAGGCCGATGACATCGATGCCGGCTGCGCGCGCGGCGAGCACGTACTCGGCGGCCGTGCCGGTCGCATGGCGGCAGCGCCACGTGTGAGTGTGCAGGTCGATCCTCATGTCGCCTCGCTCACAACCCCTCCGCCGACGATACGCGTACCCTGGTAGCATACGACTGCCTGGCCCGGAGCGATACCGGCGACCGGGGAGTCGAGGGAGACAGACAGCACGCCCGCCGCGTGCGTCGCGGTCCCCGCGACCGGCTGCATCCGGTAGCGGGTCTGCACCTCCACCGGGACCGGCTCCTCCTCGGTTAGGCGCCACACGGCGTCGGTCGCCCGCACGAAACGCCGCTCGAGCTCGTCGCGCGTGCCGACGACCACCCGGTTGGCGGCTGCGTCGATAGCGAGCACGTACAGCGGCTCGGGTGCGGCGAGGCCGATGCCCTTGCGCTGCCCGACGGTGTAGTGCGCGATCCCGCGGTGTATGCCGAGGACGGCGCCCGACGCATCGACGACCTCGCCGGGGCGCGCGGCGAGGGGCTCGGCGGCACAGACGAACTCCGCCGTCTGGCCGGCAGGAAGGAAGCATATCTCTTGGGAATCGGCTCGCTCGGCGGTCTTGAGGCCGAGGGATGCCGCCTTCTCGCGGACCTCGGCCTTCCGCATCTCGCCCACCGGGAAGAGCACGCGGTCGATCGCGGGCGGCGTGAGGCGGTAGAGGAAGTACGACTGGTCCTTCTCGCGGTCCACACCGCGCTCGAGCCAGCGCGTCCCTTCAGAGTCGCGCGTGGTGCGCGCGTAGTGGCCGGTAGCGAGCGCATCGGCGCCCTGGGCCGTGACGCGCGCGAGCAGGTCTGCGAACTTCACGGCGTCGTTGCACACGATGCACGGGTTGGGCGTCCTGCCGCGGGCGTACTCCGCCACGAACGGCTCTATCACCTCGCGGTGGAAGATCTCGCGACTGTTGAGCACGTAGTGCGGGATGCCGAGCGCGTCGCACGCTCGCTTGGCCGAGCGCACCGCGTCTGCGCCGCAGCACTGACCGGGGGCGTCGCCCTCGGGCAAGAGTTGCATCGTCACGCCTGCGACATCGTGTCCCGCCTCCACGAGGAGCGCGGCGGCCACGGAGGAGTCCACTCCCCCGCTCATCGCCACGAAGACCCTCATGCGCGCGTCGCTACCCCTCGGTCTCGCAGGCCTCTTCATGCGGGACCGCATGGGGATCGAAGTTCGGATCGTCATGCTCGAGGCCCCCGGAGATGGGCTCGCGACCGTTCTTAACGAGGTAGTCGTCGACGGCGGCCTTCAGGCCATCGGTCGCGAGCACGCTACAGTGCATCTTGGCGGGAGGGAGTCCGCCGAGCTCGTCAGCGACCTGCTTCTTGGTGATCGCGACCGCCTCTTCGAGCGTCATCTCGCGCGCCATCTCGGTCACGATCGACGACGTGGCGATCGCCGCACCGCATCCGAGCGTCTGGAAGCGGATGTCTGCGATACGGTCCTCGGCGACCTTGATGGAGATCTTCATCATGTCGCCACAGACCGGGTTACCGACCTCGCCCACCCCGTCCGCGTCATCCAAGACACCGACGTTGCGCGGGTTGTTGAAGTGGTCCATGACCTTGTCGGTATAGAGCACGCTCTCTCCTCACACTCGGCAGCCGGCTACCCGGCGTGCGATCCGAACATCTTCTCGTAGACCGGAGACATGTCCCTCAGGCGCTTGACTATCGGCGGGAAGACCTCGAGGAAGTACTCGATGTCGTCTTCGGTGGTATAGCGACCCACCGACACGCGGATCGAACCGTGCGCCAGTTCCGGCGGGCAGCCGATGGAGAGCAGCACGTGGCTCGGCTCGAGGCTTCCCGAGGAGCACGCGGAGCCGGTCGAGATGGCGATGCCCTTCGCGTCGAGCTGGAGCAACATCGCCTCACCCTCGACGCCCTTGATGATGAGATGCGCGATGTTGGGAAGGCGCTCATGATGCGTGGCGCTCACCTCGGTGTTCTCAAGAGCTGACGTGATGCCGTCGATGAGGCGGTCGCGCAGTGCGGCGAGCCGAGGGGCCTCGGTGTCGAGGTCGGCGGTCACGAGCTCTGCTGCGGTCGCGAACGCGATCGCACCGGCGACGTCCTGCGTGCCGGAGCGACGCTTCGACTCCTGGCCTCCGCCGCGGATGAGAGGCGCGAGCGGCGTGCGGCGCTTGAGGTAGAGCGCGCCGATGCCCTTGGGCGCGTAGATCTTGTGTCCCGAGAACGTCGCCGCATCCACGCCGAGGGCCGTGACGTCGAACGGGATCTTGCCGAGCGTCTGGGCGGCGTCAGTGTGCATGTATGCTCCGCGCTCGTGCGCTGCCGCCGCGATCTCGGCGATCGGCTGCACGGTGCCGATCTCGTTGTTGCCGTGCATCACCGAGACGAGCACCGTGTCGTCGCGGAGCGCCGCGCGCACGTCCTCGGGGTCGATGTAGCCCTCAGGCCGCGGCTTGAGGTACGTGACATCAAAGCCTCGCTTCTCGAGCTCGTGAGCGGGTTCGAGAACCGCGTGATGTTCGAATGCCGAGACGATGACGTGCCCGCCGTCGGGCCGTGACCTTAGAGGGATGCCGAGGAGTGCGAGGTTGTCCGCCTCAGTGCCACCGGCCGTGAAGATGATCTCGCCGGGGTGCTCGGCGCCGATGACGCGAGCGAACCGCTCGCGCGCCTCCTCGAGTGCGGTGTAGGCCTCTCGGCCGCGACGGTAGAGACTGTTGGGATTGCCCCACACATCGCGCAGAGACGGCAGCATGGCATCGATGACCCGCGGGTCGACCGGTGTGGTCGCCGCGTAATCGAGGTACGTGTCGCGTTCCTGCTCCATCGCTATCCTCCTACCGCCTCACGCCGCACATCGGCGGAGTCTTCGAGTTCCTGTTGGGTGCGAGCGAGCGCAGCGAGCGTCGCGTCACCGAACACGCTTCTCACGGCGGTGGTTGCGCGCTCCCAGACGTGCGCTGCCGCACACGCCTTGCCCTTGCCACACGCCGCAGCCCGCTCACCGTCACACACCGTGGTCTTGAGTGGTCCCTCGAGCGCCTCGACGACCTGGAGCACGGTGATCGCCTCGGCAGGTCGCGCAAGGGCGAATCCGCCCCGCGCACCGCGTACCGCGCTCACGAGCCCGGCCTTGCGCAACGCCACGAAGAGCTGCTCGAGGAATTTCGCGGGTATCGCCTGGCGCTCGGAGATCTCGCGAGCGCTCACCGGACCGTCGCCCTCGCGACACGCGAGGTCGATCATGGCCAGTAAGCCGTACTCGCTCTTGGCGGTCAGACGCATCGACGGTACTCCTCGGCAGTGGTCCGTACGTGAATCCCTACTGATTCAGTATGGTTTCTGCACGATAGTACCCGCGACCGGCGGTGTCAAGACGTCTGCGGCGCTCCCTGAGGACGGCATCGAGCCGAGTCGTCATTCGAGAGACGAAGGCCCCGCGTCTTCCTCGAGGCTGGCGCTTCGCACGATCGAGAGCACCTCGCCCACATCGATGTCTGCGAGCGGGCTCAGCAAGACGAGCGCGCGCGGATGGTCGAGTGCGCCGGCGACGAACAACGAGCGTATCGTCTCGAGATTCTCAAGCGAGATCGTGCGCATGACGTCGTAGAGCCGACGTTGCCGGATAGCGACCTTACAGACATCGGCGGTCTGCTGCGAATCGACGATCAAGAGCGCGGACGCGTCGGGGCCACCGGTGTCGGAGAGCACGCCGGCGAGCTTGTCGACGAGGTCGACCGCGGAGGCAAGCGACGGCGGATGCTCCACGACGCGCGTGACGATCGAGATACCCGTGGGAGAGCGCCACATGCCACCCGGCTGGTGGTCGAAACCGAGTGCCTCGGCCACGGCGTCGGCCCGCGAGCGCAGTTCGAGGCGTGCTTTCGCCTCGCTCTCGTCTCGCACGTTGGCGGGAGCCAGCACGACATCCGGGAGCGCTTCGGAGAGTTCCGCACGCACCTCCCGGGCGACATCCGGGTCGAGTAACTCACGCATGTCGGTCGAGAGAGCCTCGCTCGCCTCCATCGTGAGCACCTCGGCGAGGCGCTCGTTGCGGACCTTGAGCTCGATGCCGAATATCTCGAGAACCGTCGCGGGCTCCTCGGTCTCCGGCCCCTCGGATGGGGCGCGGTGCTCGTCGCTGGCGTCCATCGCTTGACTCCTGTCGTCGGCCGGAAGGGAGCGGACTTCCCATCCATTGTATCCGACCGCCGAGGGTTGCACACCGGCCCCTCGCGGGGCGCATCGTGCCGCTCGTCGAATCGAACACACTCTCCCTTGTGCGGCCCCAACCGGAGTGCTAGGTTGTACATCCGTCGCTTCGGCGGACACGTGAGTTCCAACGGTCCATGGCTGACAACCACAGGGTGGCGAGAGCCCACTGGACACGGAGAAGGCCCCGCTCCTGCAAGGGTGTGGGGCCTTCTGGTTGCCTGGATCGCGCGGATGCGGGAACCTAGCCGATGGCCCTCATGAGCTGGGCCATCTCGATCGCGCCGAGGGCAGCGTCCCACCCCTTGTTCCCCGACTTCGTCCCCGCTCGCTCAACAGCCTGCTCGATCGTGTCGGCGGTTATGACCCCGAACATGACCGGGACCTCGGTGGCAAGCGACGCCTGCGCGACGCCCTTGGCGACCTCGGCTGCGACGTAGTCGAAATGAGGCGTGCCGCCCCTGATGATCACACCGAGCGCGATGACCGCATCGTAGCGCCCGCTCGCCGCCAAACGCTTGGCCGCAAGCGGCAACTCGAAGCCGCCAGGCACCCACGCCACATCGATGTCGTCGGCCGCGACGTCGTGACGGTGAAGCGCATCGGTAGCGCCCGACAGGAGGCGCGAGGAGAGCAACTCGTTGAAGCGACTCACGACGATCGCGACCTTGAGGCCGGTGCCGATCAGGTTACCTTCGAACGTGCTCATGGGCGTTCCTTTCCATCGATGGTCGGGGTGTTGCACGGCAGCGTGAGGGTGTGCGCCATCTTCTCTTGCTTCGTGCGCAAGTAGGCGAGATTGTCGGGGCACGACGGCACCTCGAGCGGGACCTGCTCAGCCACCGTCAGCCCGTAACCTTCGAGACCCACGATCTTGGTCGGGTTGTTGGTCAGGAGCCGCATGGACGTGAGGCCGAGGTCGACGAGGATCTGTGCACCGATACCGTAGTCACGCAGATCGGCGGCGAAGCCGAGTGCCTCGTTCGCCTCCACGGTGTCCACGCCGCTCTCCTGGAGTTCGTAGGCCCTGAGCTTGTTGGCCAGCCCGATACCGCGTCCCTCGTGGCCTACGATGTAGAGGATCACGCCGACGCCTTCGGCCTGCACGCGACTCATCGCCTCTTCGAGCTGGTCTCCGCAGTCGCAGCGGAGACTGTGCAGGACGTCGCCGGTGAGGCACTCCGAGTGCACGCGCACGAGCACGTCGTGTGCGCCTGCGACGTCACCGGCTACGAGCGCGATGTGGGTCGAGCCGTCGATACGGGAGGTGTAGCCATGCGCGGTGAACTCGCCGAGGCGGGTCGGCATCCGGACCGTGGACGTGCGCTCGACGAGGCGCTCGGTGCGCCGACGATACCTGATCAGATCGGCCACGGTGATCATCATGAGTCCGTGCTCGGCGGCGAAACGCTCGAGTTCGGGTCTGCGCGCCATCGTCCCATCCGGGTTCATGATCTCGCAGATGACGCCTGCGGGAACGAGGCCGGCGAGTCGAGCAAGGTCCACCGCCGCTTCGGTGTGGCCGGCCCGCTCGAGCACGCCACCGGGCTTCGCGCGAAGCGGGAACACGTGTCCCGGCATCGAGATGTCTTCGGGCGCGGTCTCCGGGTCGATCGCGGCCTTGATGGTCTCCGCACGGTCGGCCGCCGAGATACCCGTCGTGATACGCCCCTTCGCGCCGATCGAGACGTGGAACGCGGTTCCCTGTGCCGAGGTGTTGGTCTGCGTCATCGGCGGTATCCTGAGCTCCTCGAGGCGCTCGGCGGTGAGCGGGAGACAGATGAGCCCGCGTCCGTGAGTCGCCATGAAGTTCACGGCGTCCGCGGTGACCTTCTCGGCGGCCATGACGAGGTCGCCCTCGTTCTCGCGGTCCGCGTCATCAACGACGATGAGCATCCCGCCGCGGGCGATCTCAGCGAGCGCTTCATCGATGGTTGCGAATGCGGGTCCTGACACCTCGGTCACCGTGCTCACCGGCCGTCCGTGAGTTCGCGCAGCATGTCGCCGAGTCCACGGCGCCCAGCCCGCGGAACGCCGTCCTCGGCGCCGCTGTAGAGCGCAACGAAGCGCTGCACGTACTTCGCGAGCATGTCGACCTCGAGGTTCACCGGAGCGCCGACCGCTTTGGCGCCGAGTGTCGTCGACTGCTCGGTGTGCGGGACGACGGCGGCGGCGAACCCGTCGCTGCGTGTCTGGGCGACGGTCAGCGAGATCCCGTCGACGGCGATCGAGCCCTTCGAGACGACGTACTCCATCACCTCGGGCGGAGCGCTGAACTGGTAGACGGTCGAGTTCCCCGCCGGGTGACGCATCACGAGCGAGCCGATGGCGTCCACGTGTCCCGTCACGATGTGGCCCCCGAGCCGGTCGGAGAGTCGCAGCGCACGCTCGAGGTTGACCTTAGAGCCCTGACGCAAGCCGCCGAGGGTGGTGCGCGCGAGCGTCTCCTCGCTCACGTCCGCTATGAACGCTCCGCGTATGAACTTGGCGACGGTCAGGCACGCACCGTCCACCGCTATCGAGTCGCCCAGGGCCATATCGCGCCCGAACTCAGGCGCGTACACCTCGAGGCGAGCGCCACCGGCCACCCGGTCCACCCGCGTGATGATGCCTTCCGATTCGATCAGTCCTGTGAACATCTACGCTATCGACCTTCCTTCCTCGGCGATGCGACCCGCCCTCGCAACGGCCTCCACACCGTGACCACGTCATCTCCGACGACGCCCGACTCCAACGGACGGGCAGCATCTAACAACGTCGCATCGGTGCCGATGCGCACGCCGTTGTACATACCCGGCGCATCCGTGCCACCCAATCCACCTGCCTGTACATGGACGAACTCGTCGACGAGTCCCTCGTCCCAGAGCGCCGTGAACAGACGCGGGCCGGGCTCGATGAACAAGCGGTCGACACCGGCGGCGGCGATGGCGCTAAGGGCTCCACGTATTCCATCGGCACGTGGGTACTCGATGAGGTCCACCTCCGCCGGCAGGCGCTCGGTCAATGCCCCTTCGTGGCACACCACGGCGACCGGGCCCCGGGCGTCGGTGAACAGGCGTGGTGTGAGATCGACCGTGTCGCGCGCGAGCACGATGCGGAGCGGCTGCCGCTCCACATCGCGACCATCGGCGTCGCGCACGGTAAGCGCGGGGTCGTCGATCGCGGCGGTACGCGCACCCACGCAGACGGCATCCGCAGCGGCACGCAGGCGCATCGTGATGCGAGCGCTCTCTGGGCCGGAGATCGCGGTCCTCACTCCCTCGGCCAGGGACACCTTACCGTCGAGGGTGGTGGCGACCTTGACGTGCACCCACGGCAATCCGGTTGTCGATCGCGCAAGCCACGCCTCGTTCAGCTCCTCGAACGGCGCGGGGTCCTCGGCGAACGAGACGGCGATACCGGCTGCACGCAGTACCTCGGCGCCGCCGGCGGCCTCGACTGTCGTATCGGGCGTGCCGATGATGACCGCGCCGACGCCGGCAGCGCGAAGCGCGTCGGTGCACGGCGGAGTCCGGCCATGGTGAGCGCACGGCTCGAGAGTGACGTAGACGGTCGAACCCCGAGCGCGCTCCCCTGCCGCCTCGAGCGCACGCACCTCGGCGTGCGGGTCGCCGGCACGCTCGTGGAACCCCTCGCCCACCACCTCGCCTTCATGCACGATCACGCAGCCTACCATGGGGTTGGGCGCGGTGGTGCCCCGGCCGCGCTCTGCGAGCAGGAACGCGCGTCTCAAGTGTGGGTCGGAGATCGACGCGGAAGCGTCGGAGAACAAGCGCATGCGCGAGGTCGCTCCTTCCTTCTTCCATCCAGACTGTGACTGTCGGCCCCGGGAATCCTCCGGGTCAACCCCTCTTGGGGCTCGCGGGCTATCACCGCCGGTGGGGACTTTCACCCCGCCCTGAAGAAAAGATGCAGATAGTGTACTACACGAGCGCACTCTCGGCAGCCGCACGGATCGCGTTCATCGCTGCAACCGGATCGTCTGCGCAAAAGACCGCGCTGCCGGCGACGAGCACGCGGGCGCCTTCGGCAGCGACAAGGGGTGCGGTCGACTCGTCGATGCCGCCGTCGACCTGGATGAGCGGCGAGGCGCCCTCCTCGGCGCAGAGCGCGGCGAGCTGGCGGACCTTCACGATGGTGCGCTCGATGAACGACTGCCCGCCGAAGCCGGGGTTCACGCTCATGAGGAGCACCATATCGACATCGCCGATGACGTCGCGGACGTGCTCGACGGGCGTCGCGGGATTGAGACTCACCGCCGGCCGCGCACCTGCGGAGCGGATGGTTTGCACGACGCGGTGGAGATGGTCGCATGCCTCGGCGTGTACGGTCACGATGTCGGCACCCGCGTCGAGGTACCACTCGACCGTCGACTCGGCGTTGGTGATCATGAGGTGCACGTCGAGCGGGACGGTCGCCACGCGCTTGAGGGCCTTGACGACCGGCGGGCCGATGGTGAGGTTGGGCACGTAGTGGCCGTCCATGACGTCGACGTGGATATAGTCGGCGCCGCCTTCCTGCACGAGCCGCACCGCACTCCCAAGGTCGGTGAAGTCCGCCGAGAGTATCGATGGCGCCATCAGTACGCGGTCGGACATGCCGGTCGCCTCCTTCTAGCTGTCGATCAGGTCCATACCGTGCAGCTCGTCGGTCGCATCGCGGCCCATGAGAGCGCCGGCTGCCGAGGAGACCGCCACACCGTCGTGCACGATCAGGCGCACCTGGTGCGCGATCGGGAGCTCGAGACCGTAGCGTGTCGCGAGCTCGTCGACGGTCATGCAGCTCACCGCGCCCTCCGCGACCATGCCGGTCTCCTGCTCGAAGTCGGCGACCGTGCCTCCGCGCGCGATACGCTCGCCCAGCCCGCGGTTGCGGCTGTGGCGCGACGTGCACGTCGCGATGAGGTCGCCCATCCCGGCGAGCCCCATGTACGTGAGCGGGTTGGCGCCCTCGGCCCTGCCGAGGCGACTCATCTCGGCGAGTCCGCGGGTCATGAGGGTGGCCTTGGTGTTGTCACCGTAGCCGAGGCCGTCGGACATGCCGGCCGCCACCGCGATGACGTTCTTGGCTGCCCCGGCGAGTTCGACCCCTACGATGTCGGGGTTCGTGTACGCGCGGAACGTGCGTGTCATGAACAGGTCGCGCAGCGCCACGCCGAGAGCGGGATCGTAGGCTGAGATGACGGTCGCGGACGGGATACCCGCCGAGACCTCCTCGGCATGGTTGGGCCCCGAGAGCGCGGCGAACATCTCGCGGTGGCCGAGCACATCGGCGAGCACCTCGGTCATGCGTAGCAACGAGCCGCGCTCGAGTCCCTTGGCGAGCGAGACGATCGGCGCGCGGCCGTTCCACACACCGGCCATCGCCTCGGCCGCACTGCGGACCGCCTGGGAGGGTGTAGCGACGATGATGACGTCCGCCCCATCGAGCGCCTCCTCGACGTCTGCCGTGCCCCAGACCGCTTCGGGAAGCGTGAGTTCGCGCAGGTAGCGGGGGTTGCGATGCTCGGTGGTGATCGCCTCGGCGACCTCGGCAGAGCGCGCCCAGAGTGCAGTGCGCACCCCCTTGCCGCCAAGGATCGACGCCACGGCGGTGCCCCACGAACCCGCTCCGATGACCGCTGCGCTTCTCACGACGTGCGCCCCTCCTCGTCAGGCCCGGCCGTTCGCTTCCCTACCGAGATTCTAGCCTCTTCGCCCCGCCAGATGCGGCCGATGTTGGCACGGTGCCGCCAGATGACGAGCGCAGCGGCGAGGAACGAGAGGGCGACGAACGCGATGCGATCACCGTAGAGGAGCAGCATCAACACCGGGAACTGAAGCGCGATGACGATCGAGCCGAGGCTCACGATCCGCGTGATGTAGATGACGAGGACGAAGGTCCCGAACAGTATCGGCCACGCGAGCGGAGTGATGACGAGAAGCGCTCCGGCGGCCGTTGCCACGCCCTTGCCGCCGGTGAAGCGGACGTAGGGCGAGTACGAGTGGCCGAGGACCGCCGCGATCATCGCACCGATGAGCACCCAGTCGTGCGCGGTCTCCGAGATGCCCGGCGGGTGGACCAGGACCGCCACGCCGACAGCGGCCGCGCCCTTCGCGATGTCGAGCCCGAACGTCGCGAGCGCGGCCTTAGCGCCGAGGACCCGCAAGACGTTGGTGGCGCCGAGGTTGCCCGAGCCGTGCTCGCGGACGTCGACGCCGTAGAAGCGCTTCCCGATGACGAGGGCGAACGGTATGGCGCCGATGAAGTACGCGGCAACGAGCGCGCCAGCGATGCGCACGACACTCTCGGCCATCACGTGTCCTTCGACTTGAACTTGAGGATGATCGGCGTCCCCGTGAAGTCGA